>NZ_JAFLMY010000025.1:0-55472 GCF_017313375.1 Agrobacterium sp. Ap1 | reverse complement strand
TCCCGGTTCATAAGCGTCTTTGAAGTTGACATAGATGTTATCGATAACATATGCAATCGAAAACAAAACGCGGGAGTGAGAAATGAAGCCACAAATCCTCGTCATCGGCCCCTATCCGGAGTGGGATATGGTTGAGCTCGAAAAGAGCTACGATGTGAAGAAGCTCTATGAAGCCAGCGATCGAGACGCCTTCATCGCCAATGAAGCCAGCCAGGTAACGGCAATTGCTACGCGTGGTGAACTTGGCGCCTCGGCGGAGCTGATCGGCAGGTTGCCAAATCTGAAGATCGTTTCGGTCTACGGGGTAGGATATGACGCGGTCAATCTGGACGCCTGCCGCGAACGCGGTATCCGCGTCACCAACACACCCGATGTGCTTACCAACGACGTTGCCGATCTCGGCGTCGCTATGATGCTCTGCCAGTCGCGCGGCATGATCGGCGCCGAGCAGTGGGTGAAGGACGGAAGCTGGGCCGCCAAGGGACTTTACCCGCTTAAGCGCAAGGTCTGGGGCCGCAAGGCCGGTGTTCTCGGCCTTGGCCGCATCGGTTTCGAGGTCGCCAAGCGCCTGCGCGGTTTCGATATGGATATCGCCTATAGCGACGTCTCCGAAAAGTCCTATGCCGAGGGCATGACGTTCATTGCCGATCCGGTGGCACTTGCCGAACATTCGGATTTCCTGTTCGTGACGCTGGCGGCATCCGCTGCCACGCGGCATATCGTCTCCAAGCCGGTGATCGAGGCTCTCGGGCCGGAAGGCATGCTGATCAACATTTCACGCGCCTCCAATATTGATGAATCGGCGCTTCTGGACGCGCTTGAAAACGGTAGGCTCGGTTCGGCAGCGCTTGATGTGTTCGATGGCGAACCCAATCTCGACCCGCGCTTCCTCAAGCTCGAAAACGTGTTGTTGCAGCCGCATCATGCGTCCGGCACGATCGAGACGCGCAAGGCGATGGGCAAGCTTGTACGCGACAATCTGGCAGCGCATTTTGCCGGCCAGCCCCTTTCCACTCCGGTCATCTGAGGTCGTGTCATGAAAGCTGTCGTCATTCATTCCGCCAAGGATCTCAGGGTCGAGGAACGCGAAGTCGAGGCCGCCGGTGCGGGACAGTTGGATATCGCCATCGAAGCCGGAGGTATCTGCGGCTCCGACCTGCATTATTACAATCATGGTGGCTTCGGCACCGTGCGCGTCCGTGAGCCGATGATCCTTGGACATGAGGTTGCCGGTCGTGTGGTCGCGCTTGGAAGCGGCGTCTCCCATCTTGCGGTCGGCGATCGTGTTGCCGTATCGCCGAGCCGTCCCTGCAATAACTGCGATTATTGCCTCAAGGGCCAGCAGAACCACTGCCTCAACATGCGCTTTTACGGCAGCGCCATGCCCATGCCGCATATCCAGGGCGCGTTCCGCCAGCGCCTAGTGGCCGAAGCCTGGCAGTGCCACAAGGTGAACGAAGGCATTTCCATCAACGAGGCGGCCTTCGCCGAGCCCTTTGCCGTGACCCTGCACGCGGTCTCACGCGCCGGTTCGCTTCAGGGCAAGCGGGTTCTGGTCACCGGCTGCGGTCCGATCGGCGTCCTGTCGATCATCGCCGCCCGCCTGCATGGTGCACGCGAAGTGGTTGCGACCGACATCATGGATGCCGTGCTGGAAAAAGCGAAGGCGATCGGCGCCGACCGTGCCATCAACACCGCGTCACACCCCGATGCTCTCAACGCCTACACGGCCAACAAGGGCTATTTCGACGTTCACTTCGAGGCCTCTGGCAATGAACGCGCCGTCCGCTCAGGCCTGGAGGTGTTGAAGCCTCGCGGCATTCTCGTCCAGCTTGGCCTCGGCGGTGATATCTCGCTGCCGCAGAACACGATCGTCGCCAAGGAAATCGAGGTGAAGGGCACGTTCCGCTTCCACGAGGAATTCGGCCAGGCGGTCGACCTCATCAACCAGAAGCGCGTCGATTTCTCACCACTCCTGTCAGAGATCTACCCGGTCGCTGATGCGGTTAAGGCATTCGAGGTTGCGGGGGATCGCGGCCGTTCGATGAAGGTCCAGCTCAGCTTCTGAGCCGAATGAAACCTATCAGGTGCTGCCGCGAAGCAGCACCTGATAGCTCGTCTTGATGGTCGCGGCGGTGCTGCGCTTTTCAAGCATGGCAATCATCTGCCCGGCTGCCTGCGCGCCTATCCCGTAGCTGTCGACATTGACGGTGGTTATTCCGGGTTCAGATATCGAAGCGATCTCGTAATCACCAAAGCCGGCGATGGCGATGTCTCCCGGCACAGAAAGCCCCATTCTACGGCATTCCGTCATTGCGCCGAAAGCGGGGAGATCGCCGACGCAGATAGCAATATCGGTGTCCGCAAAATTGCGAAGCAACTGGCGGATAGCTTCTGCTCCATGCGCCATGCGCATTGGCGTGGACTCCACCGATACAACTCTGTGGCTGCTCAGGCCATGCCGCAGCAGGGCGCGGTCAAACCCGATATGACGCTGACGCCCGCGTGCATCGGAAGCTTCGGTCCCAATGATGAAGCCGAAACGCGAATAGCCTTGGGGGACGAGAGTGTCGACAAGTGCTTCCATCGCATCGGCGTTGGAGAAACCGACGACGGCATTAATTGGGTTTTCCGGCACATCCCAGGTCTCGATCACCGGAATACCGGCATTTGCAAGCATCGACCGTGCACGCGACGTATGTTCCCCGCCCGTCAGGATGATACCTTCTGGCCGACGCCGCAGCATGGATTCAATCAGCTCTTCCTCGCGCTCGACCGAATAATTCGTGTAGCCGAGGAGCAGCTGCATGCTTGTCTGCGCAAGCGCATCGGTAATCCCGCGTGCGGTGTCGGCGAAGTTCGAATTGTCGATTGAGGGGACGATTGCGGCGATGAAGCCGCTACGGCGTGAAGACAGGGTACCGGCCGACTGATCTAGAACGTAACCAAGCTGGTCAACTGCCGCCATGATGCGCTCGAACGTGCCCCTGGCGATATAGGAATTGCCCTTGAGGGCACGCGACACCGTCATCGCGGATACGCCGGCAACTCGCCCGACATCCGCCATTGTCGGTGGACCATTACCGGCTTCGGTTGGTCGGGGCTCCTGCTCGATCGACATCTTTTCTCCTGTTACGGGATGATCCAGCTGAAAGGGTGCTTTCGGGCGCGTGTCAAGGCAAGCATGTCCAATGCCCTTCTTGGCCCAGCGTCTTTATCACCGATGTCAGAATGTTCCGTACCTCGATCATCGCGCGGGTCGGGGGGTGGTTGACCGGCATGTCGAGTATGAGGCGGCGCGAGAGTATGGGGGCGGAGAGGGGAATTGCGGCAAGGTTTCCCTGCTGCATATCCGTATACACGGCACCCCTGCCGAGGATGGCAAAGCCCAGGCCTGCGCGAATGGCAGCCCTGGTACTAGCCAAGCCCTCGATCTCGCGCACAATGTTGAGGTCGCGGCCCAGCATCAAAGCCTGCCGTTCAAGCAGGACACGAATGCCGTGACGACGGGTCGGCATGATCAGCGGCAGAGAAAGTGCGTCCTCGACCGACATCTGCCCGGTTATGTCGTCAAAGCTGCCGATCCTTCCCACGGCATAAAGCCGCTCGTCGAAAAGGGGCAGGGAACTTGCCTTGGCGACATCAACGAGATTGATGGCAAGATCATGCAGATGCGTGTCGATCGCAGCTCTCAACGTCTGGCTGTCGCCCTCGCTGATCGTCAGGCGGATCTGCGGAAACATCTTCTCGCAGCTTTCCAACACGGGAACGGAGAGAATCGGGGAGAGCGAGCTCAGCATGCCAAGCGAGACATCTCCCCTCGGCGTCAGATCCTGTTGTCTGGTTTCCGCCTCAGCCTGCTCGACCGCGCGCAGGATCGACTGGGCGTGAGAGAGCAGCGTCTGTCCCGCATCGGTAAGTATCACTCCGCGGGATGTACGGTTGAGAAGCTGGACGCCCAGATAGTCCTCCAGCGAGCGCATGTGCAGGCTCAGCGGCGGTTGAGCGACACCCAGTTCCCGTGATGCCCTGGTGAAGGACCCCACTTCCGCAATCTTGGCAAAATAGCGCATCTTTAAAAGATCGAGAACCATGCATCCCCTCCACTTTCTATACCGTAAAGATATAGTACGTATCTGCAATATATATTTGTTCGAATATCGAGCTTGGCCTAGGTTTTCCATGCAGCGAGAGGAAGCGCTGTTAAAAGGAGGACACTATGAAATTTGCTCGTCTTATGACGCTAGCCGCGATCGGCGCTGCGTTGTTTTCAAATGTCGCCGCCGCCGAGCAGCTGGATGACATCAAGAAGGCTGGAGTTCTGAACTGCGGTGTTCTGACGAACTCGCCGCCGCTTGGTTTCCAGGACCCCAAGACCCGTGAGCCTAACGGTTACGAGATCGAGATTTGCCGTATGTTCGCAAAATATCTCGGCGTCAGCGCCAAGATGACCGCCGTCTCGCCACAGACCCGAATGGCCGAACTGACCCAGGGACGCGTAGACATCCTTTCATCGCTTCTGAGCTACAGCAAGGAACGCGCCGAGCAGGTGGATTTCAGCGGCGCCTATATTGCCGAGGACTTCAATTTCGTCGTGCTTGATCAGTCTGATATCAAGACTGTTGCCGACCTTTCCGGCCAGCGCATCGGGCTGGTAAAGGGCTCGGTCCTGATCCCCCTAACGGAAAAGCGCCTTCCGGATGCCCGCATCCTCTCGTTCGAAACGAGTGCCGCATCCTTCCTCGCCCTGCAGCAGGGCAAGGTGAAGGCGACCGTCTATCGTTATTCCGAAGGCAAGGCCGTGCAGCGTAATGCCGGCTCCGAGATCAAGGGACTGCGCTTCCTTGACGAACCGCTTCTCTCCATGCCGTCCGGTTTCGGCTTCCGTAAGGGATCGCCGGAACTGGTCAAGCAGGCGAACGCATTCCTCGCCGAACTGGAGACCAATGGGGAAGGCCAGAAGCTTTACGACAAGTGGCTGGGCAAGGATTCTGACCTGAAGGCCACGCGCAAGTTCGAGTTCGGCAAACCCCAGGAAACCTGGTTTACGAACTGATCTCCTCCGCATACTGCATACAGGTCAACTTTCATGGGTTACCAATTCGACTTTGGTAAGGTCCTGCAGGGTGAGTATCTCGAACTCATCCTGGAGGGTCTCCAGGCCACGATGGTGGTCTTCGTTTTCTCCTGGATTATCGGTCTGGTTCTGGCGGTCGTATTGACCGTCATTCGAGCGATCGAGTTCAAGCCGACACAGTTTCTGGTCGCTGCCTTCGTTGAATATCATCGCAACGTGCCGATGCTGATCCAGCTGTTCGTCTGGTATTTCGGTTTTGCCGTCGTCCTGCCGGATGCGGTCAACGATTATCTGAACGATATCGGGGCGGAGATCGGATATGCCATCGTGGCGCTGGCCCTGAACAAGGCGGCGTATATGTCCGAGGATTTCCGCAGCGGTCTGCGCTCCATCCATCCGGCGCAGATGGAAGCGGCGCGCTCGATCGGACTGACCTATCTCGGTGCCATGACCTGGGTGATCCTGCCGCAGGCCTGGCGCCTGGCGCTCCCGGCGCTGCTCGGGCAGACCCTCATTCTCTTCAAGGGTACCAGCCTTGCCGCCGCCATCGGTGTTGCCGAGCTCAGCTACCAGGCCCGTTATATCGAGGAGCAATCCTTCCGCATTTTCGAGGCCTACGGCATCGCCACGGCGATCTACATGCTCATCTCATTTGCGATCATGTGGCTCTCGTCAATCCTCTCCAAGCGATATGAGCTGAGGGTGAAGTAATGCTGGAAATCATTCAGGAATACTGGCTTCTGCTGCTGATCGGCGAATATCCGCACGGCAAGCTCGGCGGACTGGCGATGACGCTGATCATCTCCTTCGTCAGCCTCATCGTGACATTTCCCTGCGCAGTTCTCATCGCACTCGCCAGAACCGGAAAACCTGGCATCATCCAGTCGATTGCCAACGGTTTCGTTCACAGCGTTCGCGCCATTCCGCTGCTGATGCTGATCTTCTGGGCCTATTTCGCCGTGCCGATGATCATCGGCTTTCCGATAGATGCTGCCTTCACGCTAATCGTCGCCATCGTCATCTATCAAACGGCCTATCTGGGTGAGATCATCGCGGCTGGTATCACGGGCCTGCCGAAGGGGCAGCGGGAAGCCGCCGCAGCGCTCGGCCTCGGCTATATCCCGACCATGTTCAGGATCATCCTGCCGCAGGCGATCTTCAATGTCATTCCGGGCATCGTCAATCAGCTGACAACGATCATCAAGGAATCCTCGCTCGGCTCGATCATCGCTGTCTCGGAACTCTCATATGTCATGCTGCAGGTCAATTCCAACGAGGTGACCAAGCCGCTGCAGATCTTCGGCATCCTCGCTGCGGTCTATTTCGTCCTTTGCTTCGCTCTCAGCCAGGCAACAAATTGGCTGGAACGCCGCATTTCGTCCCGCAGAACGGGGCAGGTCGTTGTGGAGGCCGTAGCATGATCAAGTTCCAAAACGTTTCCAAGTGGTTCGGTGCCTTGCAGGTGCTGCGCGATGTCAATGCGACGGTAGCCAAGGGAACCACGACCGTTCTCTGCGGCCCTTCCGGCTCCGGCAAGTCGACACTGATCCGCACCGTCAACCGGCTGGAACCCATCCAGCAGGGCAAGATCACGTTGGCCGGGCATGACATCTACGCGAAGGATATCGACGTCAACGTGCTGCGCAGCGGCATCGGCTTCGTCTTCCAGCAGTTCAATCTTTTTCCGCATCTCTCGGTCGTGGAAAACGTCATGTTGCCGCTGTTGCGCATCCGCAAGCAATCGCGTGCCCAAGCTCGGCCTGTGGCAATGCAGATGCTGGAGCGGGTAGGGCTCGCCGACAAGGCACATTCGCTTCCCGCCGACATTTCCGGTGGTCAGTCTCAGCGCGTCGCGATTGCGCGCTCGCTGATCCTGAAGCCGGAAGTGCTTGTTCTCGACGAGCCGACCAGCGCGCTCGATCCGGAAATGGTCGGTGAGGTGCTGAAATTGCTGAGGGAACTATCGGCCGATGGCATCACCATGATGTGCGTCACCCACGAAATGGGTTTCGCCCGCGAAGTGGCGGATCGCATCTGGTTCCTGCGCAACGGCACGCTGACCTTCGACGCCGAACCCACCGCATTCTTTTCGGACGATGCCCATCACGATGTTCGCAACTTCCTTTCGGCTGTTCGTAAAAATCATTGAAATCACAGGAGCAAAACATGGTCCATATCAAGGATATTCCCGCCCGCCCGAGCAAGTCGGACATTGATGCACTGGCAAAATTTTCGCCCGCCACCATTCACGAAGCACAGGGCCGTCGGGGCGCCTTGTCGTCGCGGCTGAAGCCGGTCGATTACCGCATGAAACTCTGTGGACCGGCCTTCACGGTCAAATCCTCGCCGCGCGACAACATCATGCTGCAACTAGCGATCAACTATGCCAAGCCCGGCGACATCATCGTCGTTTCGGCGGGTGAATACGAAGAAGCAGGTTCGTTCGGCGACGTTCTGGCCAATGCCTGCCTTGCCAAGGGCATCGGCGGCCTGGTTACGGATACCGGCGTTCGTGACACGCTGCAGCTTCGCGAACTCGGTTTCCCAGTTTTCTCGCTCAGCACCTGCATCAAGGGTACGGTCAAGGAAACGATTGGCACGACGAATGACAGCATCATCGTCGGCGGCGAGATCATCAATCCGGGTGACGTGATCATCGGTGATGCCGATGGTCTGGTCGTCGTTCGCCGCAGCGAAGTGGCCGAAGCGGCAAAGCTGTCTCAGGAGCGCGAAGACGCCGAAGCCGGTTTCATCGAAGCCTACAAGGCCGGAAAATCGGTGATCGAAGTCAGCAAGCTCGAGCCGGTCCTGAAGGCGAAGGGTCTCGTGGTCGAAGCCTGAGCTCCAGCCAGAACACACACCATTTGGATATGACATGAGCGCAGCACTGAAAAAACTGACCGTTTCCTCGACCGAGGTTGCAGTCGAAATCATCGGCATGAACAAGTGGTATGGTGATTTCCACGTGCTGCGCGACATCAATCTGAAGGTGATGAAGGGCGAGCGTATCGTCATTGCCGGGCCTTCGGGCTCCGGCAAGTCGACGATGATCCGTTGCATCAACCGGCTGGAAGAACATCAGTCGGGCAATATCCTCGTCGACAATATCGAGCTTACCAACGATCTGAAGAAGATCGACGAGGTGCGCCGCGAAGTCGGCATGGTGTTCCAGCACTTCAACCTCTTCCCGCACCTGACCATCTTGGAAAACTGCACGCTTGCACCGATCTGGGTCCGCAAGATGCCGAAGAAGGAAGCCGAAGAAATCGCGATGCACTATCTGAAGCGCGTCAAGATCCCGGAACAGGCGAACAAATATCCGGGCCAGCTCTCCGGCGGCCAGCAGCAGCGCGTGGCGATCGCCCGCTCGCTCTGCATGAAGCCGAAGATCATGCTGTTCGACGAACCGACCTCGGCGCTCGACCCGGAAATGGTCAAGGAAGTGCTCGACACCATGGTCTCGCTTGCCGAAGAAGGCATGACCATGCTGTGCGTGACCCATGAGATGGGTTTTGCCCGCCAGGTCGCAAACCGCGTCATCTTCATGGACCAGGGCCAGATCGTCGAGCAGAACTCGCCGGCCGAGTTCTTCGACAATCCGCAGCACGAGCGCACCAAACTCTTCCTCAGCCAGATCCTGCACTGATTTTTAAACGTTGCAGTGCACGAACGAAAGCTAGCAATGCGAGCGGTGAGAACATGTCTGCCTGAGCTTGTCAGGCACAGTTTTCGCTCCCTGCTCTTTCTCGGAGGTTGGTTCAAATTCAATTGTAGATTCTGGTTTTGAATTCTGTGTGTGCTGCTCACCAAGAGCATCATTGCTGCTACAATTTTCTGCATTCATGCGAACTTTCAATCTGTTGACTACCTCTTCACGGAGCAGATCCAACTCATCACGAAGATCAAGCAGATCCGCTAAGATTGGCGATCGAGGAATCTTGGAGACCAGCGATAGGTATGCGTCTTCTATCCCCGCCCAGTCGCCTGACGCGCCCTCCTCCAGAGCCGCGCTTATGAGCTTTCGGCAATCACGCCGGCTTATCGTGAGGGTTTCTTGCTCTCTGGAACGCTTCACGTTCCGCGGCAACTTCTTGGGAAAAAAACGCCAGCTCCTCGGAACGAGAGAGCAGGGGGGAACAGGTCGAAACCGAAAGCGCGTTTCAATATCGCCGCTTCTGTCCCTACGGGCATACCGCTTGCCGTTGGGGCTATCTCTGCGAATGATTAGTCCGGCTTCAACCAGCGCCGCAAATGGCACCATTCTGTGAGCTCGAAGGCACAATTGGATATTCGATGGAAAGACGATCATCTGTGCATCGTGTCGGAGTTCATTTTCCGGGTAGAAACTTAAGAGAGCATCGAGAACAGCGGGGCTGCTGGACTGAAGCCAAGCTTTTCGTAGGGGACCGACGTGTCGCGAAAGATCTTCCACTTGTCAGCTTTTTTGACTGGCTCAATCTCGGGGACACAATTGACGAGATGAAGCATCTTTGAGAGGTTGCTCTTATCGACCGACATCGCGGCAATCACGATTTCTCGAGGAAATTGCTTATTCAGTTGGTGTGCAAAGCGAGCCTTCTCAATAAAGCTAAGATCTTCCCGCTCGTTGTTCTCTTGTCCTTGAGCGACCACAAGCTGTTCATCGCTCGTTCGCGAACGATAGCCTTGACTGGCAAACCAAGTTCCGCAAGGACACGAAGACGGCGATGGCCGAATGCTACTTGGTAGCGACCTGGTTGATCAGGATGCGGTCTGACCAGGATGGGAACCTGCTGCCCCTGATCCTTGATGGACGCGAGTAAGCCGGATATGTCCCCTGACATACGTTCTTGAACGAACGATGGTTCAATTGTTCCCGCGTCCAGATCGACAACCGTTTGGCCTTCCGAGAGCCGACGCTCAATATCTTCTGCACGTCCCAAACGGTCGTTCTGTTCGGGAAGCGCATTGCCAATGTTTGCCGTTAACTTGGGCGCAGGATCGCGCTCCTTACGTGCAACTCCAAGGAGCGGCATCGCGCGAGGTCTTGCGGCACGGCTGTCCGTTACGTGTGTAACTGCGTTGTCTGTTGTTACGCCAAGGATGTGCTTGCGGCTCATGCAGACCTACCCCACGCTTTCTTGATTAGACCTTCGATTTAATCGTGAACTGCATTCATCGCCTCATGGGCCAGTAGCAGTTTGCGCGGAGATACGTTTCCCCAATTTCGAGGAGTTTAGCAGCCTCTGATGGACCGAAGGAGCGAATGCCTTTTTCAGCAGTTGGCGGAAAGACCTTGAGGTGATGGGCTTGCAATTGCGTAGGCAACGCGTCGGCGTGCCTCTCCATCAAGGCCGTCTGACCTTCTATTGCCGGTGCTGCTTTTACGGCGCTCTTCGCCATCCCAAAATCCATTCCCTACCAGTGGCGATATTTTCCGCAAAACCTGCAAAGTTTCGCCATTGGCACTAAGCTCTGATTTCTAACGGCGAGCGAGAGATTTTTGGTTAACGATAACTTAATGCAATCACTGCAGCTCCACCAAGTGTCGATAAATCCTTTAGAAATTAGGCTCTTGCTTGGCAGCATCGGGCAGCTTCGTTAAAACGACTTTGACGCTTGATTGCACTTCTAGGGCGATAGAATTGCGGCAACATTGGTAGCCCTCCCAACTCGCGAGGTGCAAATTTGCACCTCGACAACACCGCCTGCTCACGGTTTGTCTCCACGCATATTCAAACGAGGGGACGATCTCATCAATGCTTCAATCGCACTACCGCCTTGTCCGGAAACTGCAGAACGCGCTTGGTGAGCGCTTATGTGTTGCCCTCGACGACCCAACCGTCGTCGAGATCATGCTCAATCCCGATGGCAAGCTGTTCATCGAACGGCTCGGGCACGGTGTCGCCCCGGCGGGCAAGATGGAGCCGGCAGCCGCGGAAACGGTGATCGGCTCCGTTGCTCACTCTCTGCAATCCGAGGCCGATGGAGAGCGCCCCATCATCTCCGGTGAGCTTCCTATGGGTGGCCACCGTTTCGAGGGGCTCCTCCCTCCCGTCGTCAACTCTCCCACTTTCACCATCCGGCGGCGCGCGTCGCACCTGATTCCGCTCGACGATTACGTCACCACAGGCATCATGACGGAAGCACAGCGTTCAATCATCCGAAGCGCTATCGCCAATCGGCTCAACATCGTCATCGCAGGCGGTACAGGGTCCGGGAAGACGACGCTCGCGAACGCTGTCATCGCCGAAGTTGTCAAATCGGCGCCCGATGACCGTATGGTCATCCTTGAGGACACTACCGAAATCCAGTCCACAGCGGAAAATGCCGTCAGCCTCCATACGAGCGACGCCATCGATATGGCTAGGCTTCTCAAGAGCACGATGCGCTTGCGTCCTGACCGGATCATTGTCGGGGAGGTGCGCGATGGGGCCGCTCTCACGTTACTCAAGGCCTGGAACACCGGCCACCCGGGCGGTGTGACGACAATCCATTCCAACACGGCGATGTCGGCGCTGCGCCGCCTTGAGCAACTGACCGCCGAGGCGAGCCAACAGTCGATGCAAGCTGTCATCGGTGAAGCGGTCGATCTGGTGATCTCGATTGAGCGCGCCGGCCGCGGACGGCGTGTGAGGGAAGTCCTTCATGTCGAGGGCTTCACCGGTTCCCGCTACCAGACTGAACATTATCCACAAATCGATGAGGACAGCCATGCCGCATAATCGTCTGCTCCGTTTGGGAATTCTCGCAGCCATCTTCGGCGCATCGATCGTCGGGCCGGCGCTTGCCAGCTCGGGCGGCAGTCTGCCATGGGAAGGACCGCTCCAGCAGATCCAGGAATCAATCACTGGCCCGGTTGCCGGCTATATCGCACTTGCCGCCGTTGCGATCGCCGGCGGCATGTTGATCTTCGGCGGCGAGCTCAACGATTTCGCGCGGCGCCTCATGTATGTAGTGCTCGTTGCCGGCATCCTGCTCGGCGCAACGACAATTGTCGGTCTCTTCGGGGCGACCGGTGCATCGATCGGGATTTCTACAGTCGCCGACCAAACGAACCCGCCACTTGGATCGGAGCCAGCGAGAGAGGAGAGGGCCAATGGCTGACGCCGGCTCCGCGCTCCATCGCAATCGCATTCATCGCGCGCTCTCGCGCCCGAACCTTTTGATGGGAGCGGATCGAGAACTGGTGCTCTTGGCGGGGCTCGCCTCGGTGATCCTGATCTTCGTGGTGCTCACGCTTTATTCTGCCCTTTTCGGTGTTGCGATCTGGATCGTCGTTGTTGGCGCGCTGCGGATGATGGCGAAATCCGACCCGGTGATGCGGCAGGTATATGTGCGCCACATGCGCTACCGCGCGCACTACCTGCCGACATCCTCCCCCTGGCGAAGCTACTGAGGTTTCCAAGATGGTGGCACTGCGCGCCTTTCGATCGACCGGCCCGTCCTTCGCCGATCTCGTCCCATATGCCGGCCTAGTCGATAACGGCATCCTGCTTTTGAAGGACGGGAGCCTGATGGCCGGGTGGTATTTCGCCGGTCCGGATTCGGAGAGCGCGACCGACTTCGAGCGCAACGAACTGTCCCGGCAGATCAACGCCATTCTCTCCCGCCTCGGGTCCGGCTGGATGATTCAGGTGGAAGCCGTGCGCGTTCCGACCATCGACTATCCTTCGTCTGATCGGAGTTACTTTCCAGACGCTGTTACCGCGATGATCGATGATGAACGCCGCAGGCATTTTGGACGCGAGCAGGGCCACTTCGAAAGCCGGCATGCCCTGATCCTGACTTACCGGCCGCCGGAGAGACGCCGCAGTGGTCTCACGAGATACATCTATTCCGACACCGAAAGCCGGACGGCTAGCTATGCGGAAACAGTGCTGGAAACCTTCCGGCGCTCAATCCGCGAGATCGAGCAGTATCTAGGCAATGTCGTCTCGGTGCAGCGAATGCAGACCCGTGAAGCACGCGAGAGAGGCGGTCAACGTATCGCGCGCTATGACGAGCTCTTTCAATTCATCCGCTTCGCGATCACCGGCGAGAACCATCCGGTGCGGCTGCCGGAAATCTCCATGTATCTCGACTGGCTGGCGACTGCCGAACTGGAGCATGGCCTGACGCCACGCATCGAAAGCAGATTTCTCGGCGTGATCGCGATCGACGGCCTTCCGGCCGAGAGCTGGCCAGGTATTCTCAATAGCCTCAACCTCATGCCGCTCACCTATCGCTGGTCGTCTCGCTTCATCTTCCTCGATGCTGAAGAGGCCAAGCAGCGCCTTGAGCGGACCCGCAAGAAGTGGCAACAGAAAGTTCGGCCGTTTTTCGATCAGCTGTTTCAGACGCAATCCCGATCCGTCGATCAGGATGCCATGTCGATGGTGGCGGAGACCGAGGATGCAATTGCCGAGGCATCATCGCAGCTTGTCGCCTATGGCTACTACACGCCTGTCATCATCCTGTTCGACGAAAACCGCGCAATCCTTCAGGAGAAAGCCGAAGCTGTCCGTCGTTTGATCCAGGCCGAGGGATTTGGCGCCCGGATTGAGACGCTGAATGCGACCGATGCATTTCTTGGAAGCCTGCCTGGAAACTGGTACTGCAATATTCGAGAGCCGTTGATCAATACGCGTAATCTCGCTGATCTCGTCCCACTCAATTCTGTCTGGTCGGGCAGTCCAACGGCCACTTGCCCCTTCTATCCGCCGGATGCGCCGCCGCTCATGCAGGTGGCTTCCGGCTCAACGCCATTTCGGTTGAACCTGCATGTAGACGACGTCGGCCACACGCTGATCTTCGGGCCGACCGGTTCGGGAAAATCGACTTTGCTGGCCATGACTGCGGCTCAGTTTTGCCGGTACGAGAACGCCCAGATTTTCGCCTTCGACAAGGGAAATTCCATGCTGCCGCTGACGCTGGCTGCCGGCGGCGACCATTACGAGATCGGTGGCGATATGGGGGAGGGGGCGAACCTCGCCTTCTTCCCGCTTTCGGAACTTTCGACTGACGGCGACCGAGCCTGGGCGTCCGAGTGGGTCGAGACCTTGGTCGCCCTGCAGGGCGTGACGATCACACCGGATCACCGCAATGCGATCTCGAGGCAGATCGCCCTGATGGCTTCTGCGCCCGGTCGTTCACTGTCCGACTTCGTCAGCGGGGTCCAGATGCGTGAGATCAAGGATGCCCTCCATCACTATACGGTTGATGGCCCGATGGGCCAGCTTCTCGACGCTGAATCCGACGGCCTGACGCTCGGCCGTTTCCAGTGCTTCGAGATAGAGCAATTGATGAACATGGGCGAGCGCAACCTAGTGCCCGTCCTGACTTATCTGTTTCGGCGCATCGAAAAGCGTCTCGACGGGCGTCCGAGCCTCATCGTTCTCGATGAAGCCTGGCTCATGCTCGGCCACCCGGTTTTCCGCGACAAGATTCGGGAATGGCTGAAGGTCCTGCGTAAGGCGAACTGCGCCGTCATTCTCGCGACGCAATCGATTTCGGATGCCGAGCGCTCGGGGATCATTGACGTTCTGAAGGAGTCATGCCCGACGAAGATCTGCCTTCCCAACGGGGCTGCACGTGAGACCGGCACGAGAGAATTCTATGAGCGGATCGGCTTCAACGAGCGACAGATCGAGATTGTCGCGAACGCCATCCCCAAGCGCGAATATTACGTGACCTCCCCGGATGGGCGGCGCCTGTTCGATATGGCGCTCGGCCCGGTCACGCTGTCATTCGTCGGCGCTTCGGGAAAATCCGACCTCGCCCGCATTCGGGCACTGCAATCCGCCCACGGGCCAGAATGGCCAGGGAAGTGGCTTATCGAAAGGGGGATCACTTACCATGGATAACCGAAACCAGTCACCTATGGCAGGGCGAACAATCATGTCGATCGCCATCGCGTTCGGCATGGCATTTACGCCCGCCACATCATTCGCCGGAGCGGCCACGGGCCAGGCAACAGAGTGGACGCAGCTTCTCAACAACGGTGAGCTCATCTCGTTGGTCGGCCAGTCCGCCACCCAAATCGAAAACCAGATCACCCAAATCACGCAGCTTGCCGAGCAAATCCAGAATCAGCTCAACATCTACGGGAATATGCTGCAAAACACGGCGCAGCTGCCGAGCCATTTCTGGGGCCACGTCGAAGGCGATCTGAACCGATTGCGAAATCTCGTCAATCAGGGGCAAGGCATCGCATTTTCGATGGGCAATGCCGATGACCTCTTGAAGCAACGCTTTAAGAGTTATGCGGATCTCAAAACCAGTTTGCCAAACGCAGATACTTTCTCATCTACCTATCAGACCTGGTCGAATACCAACCGCGACACGATCGCCAGCACGCTGAAGGCCGCGAGTCTGACGGCCGAACAGTTCGATAGCGAAGAAGACACGATGAGCGAGCTACGCTCGATGTCGCAGTCGGCAGATGGCCAGATGAAGGCGCTGCAGGTCGGTCACCAGATTGCCGCTCAGCAAGTTGCCCAGATGCAGAAGCTGCGAGGCATCGTCTCGCAGCAGACCACGCTGATGGGGACCTGGCTGCAAAGCGAACAGACTGACAAGGATCTGGCCCAGGCACGCCGTGAAGAATTCTTTAAAGCGACAGCACCCTCAACATCCGGCGGTGAAAAAATGAAGGTGGAATGGTGAGAGGGAAACTGATCATAGCTATAGCAGCCGATATCGTCTCCCTCGGCGGAGCAGGGCTCTGGATGCTGGCTTCTGAGAGACACACGGCACAAGAACGGCGCAAAAAGTTCTACGCGCCGAGGAAGGAGTACCCAACGTCGGGCGGCGAGAAGATGAAGGTCGAGTGGTGATCGCATGACGTCTAAGCTTCAAAGGATCAGGCGCATTGCCGGGCTTGTCGTAGTCATGATGTTAGCGGTTCAGCCCGCGCTCGCACAGGAGGGATCGATCCTAACCGCTCTTCAGAGCGAGATCACTACTGCCGCCAAAGGATGGGAGACGACTGTCACGGATGCGGCGATATCGCTCTTCTGGATCCTCGCGGGGATCGAGATCGGTATAGCGGCGGTATGGTTGGCCATTCAGGCCGCCTCCCTCGACAGTTGGTTTGCCGAATTGGTCCGGCGCATCATGTTCGTGGGCTTCTTCGCTTTCATTCTCGCGCAGGGTCCGAGTTTCGCGAAGGTGCTCGTCGATAGCCTGTTTCAGATCGGCGCTGGTGGAGGCTCGGCGTCGCCAGCCGATGTGTTCAACGCGGGTTTGGCCGTTGCGACCAAGATGTCCGAGAAGGTGCAGTTTGGCCTGTTCGAGGACAATGCACTCGCAATTTCAGCGGCGCTTGCGATGGTCGTGACGGTAATGGCATTTTCGCTCGTTGCCGCGATCTTCGTGTCTGTGATGGTCGAAATGTATCTCGGCCTGCTCGCCGGGATGATCATGCTTGGTTTGGGTGGATCATCCTTCACGAAGGATTTTGCTATCCGTTACCTGATTTATGCGTTCTCAGTCGGTATGAAATTGATGGCGCTGGTCATGATTTCTCGGATCGGCTCCGAGGTCCTGATTGGACTAGCAAATCGAACTGACATCGGTGATCAATTCCAGACAGCGTTAGCGATCGCTGGTATCGCGGTCGTCGTCTTCATTGTCGCGATGTATGTCCCCAACATCATACAGGGCATCGTTCAGGGTGCGTCGGTTTCCGGCGGCATGGAAAGCATCCGACATGGCGGACAGGCCGCGTCGTTTGCGGCCGGCGGTGCGTTTCTCGCGGCTGGCGCGGTGGGCGCCGGCTTCTCAGCCGCGCAATCGGCGAGGGCAGGGGGATCGTCGGTTGCTGGAGCCGCCCTTCGTGGCATGGGGGCAAGCTTCGGAGCCGGAGCATCGGCGGCGGGATCCGCAGCCAAGGAGAAGGCGATCGGATCTCCTGGGGCCTATGCAGGTTCGATCCTGGGGTTGGCCAACGCAAAACTTGATCAGGCGCGTGGCAAGTCATCTTCATCACCGACGCCACCAGAGCGCCCGGACAAATAGATTCTCTAAAACAGGATGGTCATAATGGCAGCGCCGCGCGCACCGGATAACCCGTATCTTGCCGCACGGCAGGAGTGGTCGGAACGATATGGCTCCTATGTGAGGGCTGCCTCCGCCTGGCGGGCCGTCGGCATATTGAGTCTCGGCATGGCCGTGATCGGCTTCAGCTATGCGCTCTATCTGAGCACCCAGGTGAGGCTTGTCCCTTACATCGTTGAAGTGGACAAACTCGGCAACACCGTTTCGGGCGGCTTCCCGCAGCAGATCGAATATGCCGATACCCGCGTTGTTCGCGCCACGCTTGGCAATTTCATCTCGAGCTTTCGATCGATAACGCCGGATGCAGTCGTGCAGAAGCAGTATATCGACCGGACCTACGCCCTGCTTCGCACATACGATCCCTCCACCCAGAAGATCAATGCCTGGTTTCGGGGGAACTCACCATTCGAGAAGGCGGTCAACGCGACCGTGGCGATCGAAGTCAACAATATCGTGGCGCTGTCCAATCAGACCTATCAGATCGATTGGACCGAGTATGAGCGAGATCGGAAGGGAAAGGAAACGGCAACCCGCCGCTTTCGCGGTATCGCAACCGTCTCGATCACCTCACCGCAAGACGAAGCAACGATCCGGCTCAATCCGATCGGCGTCTATGTGACCGATTTCGATTGGACCGCGCAACTGTAGGAGCAGGGGATGGAAATGGGGACGAAAACTTCAAACGCGGTCGCCGGCCTTCTGTTGCTAGGCGCGGCGGTGCTCACAATGGCAGAACCGGTCCGGTCGCAAAGCCTGAACAGGAATGAGGTGAAAGGCACGACACTTTCAGGAAAATGGCGTGGGCAAGCCGGCCTCGTAACACGCGGTCCCGACGGTAAGGTCATTTTTCTATTCGGCGAGACGCAGCCCTCGGTGGTCTGCTCGCCCTTGCAGGTCTGCGATATCGAACTGCAAGGGGGCGAGATAGTCCGCGACGTCCTGGTCGGCGATACAGTCCGCTGGAAAGTCGAACCGGCAACCTCCGGGGCGGCCGGCGGGCAGGCGATTCATCTCATCGTGAAACCGTCGGAGCCGGGCCTCGTCACCTCGATGGTGGTGACGACATCGCGCAGGACATATCACATCCAGCTCAAGTCCCACCCGAGCCAGTACATGGCGCGCATCGGTTTCGAATATCCGGAAGACGCTGCGACAAAACTCTCGGACATCAATGCCCGGATCCATGCGATGACCGGGCCAGGAGGAGGCGTGCCTCCAGAGCAGCTCGCTTTTTCCTATTCCTTGAGTGGCAGTGCACCATGGCGCCCGAGCCGGGTCTTTTCGGATGGCCAGAAGACATACATCCAGTTCCCGCGAGCGATTTCCGGTCAGGACGCACCCGTGCTCTTCGTCGTCTCCGGAGGCCAGAACCGGATCGTCAACTACCGAATGAAGAACAACATGATGATCGTCGACTACAATATCGACAAGGCCGTCCTCATCTCCGGCGTTGGCTGGAAACAGCAGAAGATCACCATTCGGCGGGGAGGGTAGACGATGCGGACCCGCTTTCTCCTTCCGCTCGCGATAGCAATGGGATTGACCGGCTGCCAGACGGCGTCCGATGGCCTGACCACTAGCGCTGCGCCGCCCGAAATCGCAGGGCCGGCGGCAAGCGCAATCGCCGGCGATATGGCCGGCCGTTTCGCCGAACAGGCGGGATCGACCGCAACGCCCATCAAATTGCACAAGGATACGTCGGATTTTGCCGTCGCGCTGGAGGCCGCCCTGAAGGGCTGGGGCTATTCGGTCATCTCGGATGAGAAGTCTGGATCCGCCAAGGATGCTGCGAAACCGGTGGAGATTGCCTATTCGCTTGCTAGCCTGGACGGACAGGTGTTGGCACGCCTCTCGACAGATACTCTTGAACTCGGCCGCGCCTATTCCATCACCAACGGCGTCGCAGTCCCTGCGAGCCCTCTTTCTCTCATGAAGCGTAACTGACGAAGGAGGAGGCTCATGGTCCAATCGCTGCAACTTGGTAATTCCAATCCTTCTTCCGACCACACGGGGATGAAGCGCCTTAACCGCATGCCCTTGTTCATCGGGATTGGCATAGCGGTGCTTTTCCTTGCCGTCCTTGTCTACGGCCTTTCCTCGCGCGGATACCGGTTTGGGCAGCAGGCTCCGCAAGATGGCGGCGCGAACGCTCCAGCGTCCAATTTCGCCGAGCAAATGAAGCGCGGCGTGAAGGACGGCATCATCGGGGACCGAGACTATCCATCAGCCTTCCAACCCACCCCGGTCACGACCACGCCCGTTATTGTGCAGGAGAAGCAGCCGGAAGCGAGGCAAGAACCGCAACAGGCGCGGCGCCCGCAGACGGAATCCGATGAAGAATGGAACGCACGCATGCTGCGCGAACAACGGGAACAGATCGCGCGCGAGCAGCAAAGACAGCGAATGGCAAGTCTCCAGGCCAAAGGTGCCGCGCTCGACTCACCCCTGAAAGTCGATATTTCTGATGTCGAAGCCAAGGGGGCTGGAACCGCCGGTGCGGCGACCCGTCAACAGGGGGCGCAGCCGGCTGGTGAAGCATCCGACCTTTACGCCGCGGCATTGCGTGCGGGCGCGGTGGGAGCAGGCGGCGATCAGAATGGCCAGGCTTCGAAGGAAGACTTTTTCAATGCCGACATCAAGGATCTCGGCTATTTGCCCGATCAGGTTGTACCACAGCAATCGCGCTATGAACTCAAGCGCGGCTCCGTGATTCCCGCCACGCTGATTTCAGGGATCAATTCCGATCTGCCCGGCCGTATCACTGCGCAGGTCAGCCAAAACGTCTACGACAGTTCTACGGGCCATGTTCTGCTGGTTCCACAGGGGACGAAGCTGTTCGGCCGCTACGATAGCAAGGTCTCTTTCGGCCAAAGCCGCACCCTAGTTGTCTGGACGGACATCATCTTCCCGAATGGCTCGACCTTGCAGATAGGTGGGATGGCTGGCACGGACTCTGAAGGCTATGGCGCCTTTACGGACAAGGTCGACAATCACTACCTGAGGACGTTCGGATCCGCAGCAATGATCGCCTTGATCGGAACCGGCATCGACATGTCGATGCCCCAGAGCTCGACGCTGGCCACACAAGATACGGCCTCTGACGCAGCGCGCCGGAACTTTGCCGAGACCTTTGGGCGAGTTGCGGAACAGACGATTTCGAAAAACCTCGGCGTGCAGCCGACGATCACGATCAGACCAGGCTACAGGTTCAATGTACTTGTTGACCAGGATATCATTTTCCCAGGCCTTTATACCCGATGAGTAGAGAAGACTCAGCCGAGCAACTGCTTTATCGTCGCGACAGGCAAAAACATACGCATTGGCTTCGAAGGAAACGGTAAGAAACCGTACCCAGCGTACAGCTCCATGCGTCGACTTGTTCTTTCAGCATCGCCACAATCCAAAACGTCAAGCACAGTGATTGCCGTGCCGATCTGGTCAGCGACCGGCGCTATGCGCTGCAAGCAATCGGCAAGAAGAACACCTCCATGTCCGCCGCCCCTGAATCTCTCATCACGGCCGATCATTGAGATATAGGCTGCAGGGATGAATCCGTGTCCTGGCCGATTACGAGCGAACTTTTCTGGAAGATCCTGGTAGTCGATCGAATGGGCGTTGATGGCATAAAAGCCGATGATGGAGGTCCCATCCTCGGTCATGATCCAGACACGGAGGTTATCTGCCATGGTTAGTATGTTAGCCGTCTTCTTGATGAAGTTGTCGACCTGAGGCACGCCGCATGAGAAAGCCGCTCGATCGTGCTTCGACGGGTCGAGCGGCTCAATGATGAAAGTAGGTTCTGCATTCTCCAGCATCAGCGTGAATCGATAGTCTCGCGGTGACGTTTGAAGACGTTCTTCAACGCATCTGTAGGAGCAGCCGGGTTGTCGAGGGCTGCAAAAAACGCCGCATGATCTGCAGACTTGAGGATGGTCGCCTCGTGAGCAGCGATCGTTTCGATAGCAAACTTGTACGCCGCATTCATCGTGAAGGCAGAGACGTCCATGCCAGACAATGCCGCTGCCCGGTGGATCGCATCCTTGATGCGCGGCTTGGTGCGGAAGTTCATCCGGGCGTTGCTCGGTTCATCGATGTCGGCAGTGATATCGTTGGATGAATGCATGGATCCCCCCAGCCGTGAAACTGCTCTAAAATGTACGTCATATAGGCGTACATATCAACAGGGATGGTATACCTCGCCCTCTGACCACACTTTTCTGTGATCCATTGCTCAGCGCAAGCTATCGAGGGGCTTCGCAGCACATCTACAAAACTGCAGTGGAAGATTCAAAAGCCAACCGCTATAAGCACCTGCGAGGCAGTACGCGCTGTCTCCGGGCTTTGTAACCCGAAGCATACTGATCTGGTGTCCGCCGTCAGGGTGCCGAATTCCTCGACTTATGGTCGGGGAGCCGTGGACGTATGTCCAGGTTCCTTGGAACTAAAGGTCCATGGCTGAGTATGCTCGGTTACAAACTCCCCGATCGCCAGGCGTCAGGAACAATGCGGGGGGTACCGCGCATTGTCTTTTTTGGGAGGAGCGTCCTTGTCCGGTGAAACCAATGGTAAATACACCGACGTCGAGCTCAGACCCCTCGTGGGTCTTCTCGCAGGCTTGCCGGAGCCTGTGGTAGAACATTTGACTACCCTAGCGATGAAAACTCATCGCAATCTTTTAGAGAAAGCGGAAGCCCTATTTGAGGCGCTTCCTACCGAGGAGAGATTAGGTGCTGCAGCTGGGAGCAATGAACATCTAGCCTACCTTCAGGCAACGATCGAAATGCACGCGCAGATGTCCGCATTGACGACGCTTTTGAAAATTCTGGGCCGGCCCCCAAAAGGTTTGATTACGCAAATCATATAAGGCCACGCCGGATCGCCAGTCCTACCAACTGCGTATTGTTGGTTAGGTTGTAACGTTCCTTGGCACCGTCCAGGGTGATGCGGACCGTGCTGTACTTCACCTGTTCGAGGTCGGCCGTCTCGTCGACGGTCTTACCAAGCTCGATCCACCGAAGGTAAGTGGCCTCCTTAGGGGTCAGATAAACCTGTTCCTCAATGGTCGGCCTTACCCGCAAATGCTCAATATGAGCATGCAATTGCCCGACAGCAGAAGCCGCTGCAATTGCATTGATGTCTCGCTCCATGACCAGCTTTGGTTTAGAAGATGCAAAAGTCAGCATGGAGATTGCCCCGTTCGGCGCGGCGATCGGGATGGAGACACCCGATCTGATGTCATAATCGGAAGCGTCAGAAAAGAAGCCCCGCTCCTTGGCGGATAGGGAACTTCGCAGCGCGTCACCAGACCATGAAAATGCGCGCATGAGGCGCCGCGCTTGCGTCATCACCGGATCGAGCAGTTGAAAACCTTTGTCGCGATATCGCGCTTGCCACTCGGGGTGATAGTTCGAGATTCCATAAGCCTGACCGGGTTGCAAGTTGACGAAAGCATATCCAGAACAGTCGAACCTATCTGCGAGTTCTGCAAGCGCCGATTTCAGCGTCTTTTGATCACGAGCTATCGCGTTAATGTCCAAAAGCTTTTCAACCCACCGGGCCATCAATGATTCCTCATCTCTTTAAGCCCCGCGATCGACTCTAATTCTCAGAGGGAAGCATAAAACTACAGCGCGATCGGACGGTGATCGCCGAAAATATGGGGCATACTAGATCGCAAACTTCATAAACATATCGGACTAAATATCATATTTTAACGTGAGTTGGTTGAATTGCAAACAGATTATACCCATTGTCTATCTCACCCATGGGTCAAACAGGCCGTTTCTGAAGGCCACGAGTGGCCTGGTTCGGGTACCTACTTCAGGAAGAACGACCTACAACAACGGGTCGATCGGCCCGAGTTATAAAGCCGCCAGTGGACTTACAGCGAGCCGTACGTTCTGGGCGCGATCGTCAATGGTGGTAATCGCCTTGATCTGATCACGCGCAAGTAATAGCCCTCGTCCAGACCAGCTACCGCTTGTTGAAAGGCCATTTCGACGCGATTGGCGATGCGGAAGATGACAAGAGATCCGACAAGCTCTGTAAGAAAACTGCCCCATGATGATTCAAATGTGTCGACGCATCCGTTAGAGCATTTTCGTGTCATTTCGGCCTCGCTCTCAATATCGACATCGTTACTGCCCACCGATGCGCGACAGATCGATGCGGATGCCTGTAGTTGCAGCGTCTTTGGGGTCAGTGTTTTTCTCCCTCTCGTCGCGGCGCGTCGGTTCGTTGATAAGCGCCATCGGCTGAACTTCCCCGGATCCATTGAAGAAAAACGTAGGACCGCCCGGATCTTCGGTCTTGAAAACATTCTGTCCTTCAAACTCTCCTGTTCTCCAGGCATAGATCGCGTCATCCATCATTTGAGGAAGAAGCTCGATGTTAGTTGGGCGGCCATACCACTTGGTCACGATCCGGGCGACTTTCGCGAACAGGGCGGTCCCAATGCGCATATTCTCACAGCGGTCAAAAATACCCGGCTGCAGTTGAGACGGGTCGTTAAGTCCTATTCCGGCGGGGAGCTGGGTTACCCCGACTCTAACCGATGCGCGCCCCACATAGTCCCTTACAGTGCTCAACGCCTCTTCGGGCGATCGCTGCTTCGGGATCAGGACAAGGCGCCCCCCTTGCTTGATTGTTATGGCCAAAGGATCGTCTGAGCCGGCGGATGCAACGAACTGCTCGATTATGGCAGGGGGCAATGCTGCGTCAAGGCAATCGTTCGTCAAGGCAGCGTACATTTTTCTCTCTCCGTCAGGTGTTGAAGGACATCACGAAAGGCTTGTAGAAAAGGCGAGCCCAGGCCACGACGCTCGTGCGCTGGATTTCGACTATGGATGTGCCCGTCGTCCACCAGCCGTTTCCTACGGCTAGGACCATGTCAGGGTGATGCAGCATGGATTGGAGGATGGGCCACACGATGAGCTGCTCGTAGCAAATCAGGGGGGCGATCTTCTTCCCGGCTATTTCGACTACAGGGTTCGCGAAGAAATGTGCGCGCGCACCACCGCTCTCGCCGGCCAGCTGTCGCCAAGGCTGCCACATCGCGCCCGGCACCGGCATTCGCTCGCGGTAGACGACCTCGGCGCGCTGGCCTGTGATCCGGACGAGAACGTTGTCGTATCCCGTTTCGTTGACGACGGCGGCCCCGGCGACAACAGTCATGCGGCCCTTCACAGCATTGGCCTGCCACACGGTCGCGACGGTCGGCGTCCAAAAGCCAAGAGCGCTTTCCGGCAGGACGACGAACCGGTTCGGGGGCTCGCTTCGAACGATCGTTGCAAGAAGATCATGCTGATAGGCGAGTCCTGCTTCACGGCCCATTCTGGCCCCCAATTGGAGGTCGATGCCCCGCCATTCGCGCCCTATCTGAGGCTGCGTCCAGAATGCGGCGGACCACAGCCAGCAACCTGCGAAGGTGAGGGCTGCAGTCGGCCAAAACCGCGTCGCCATGATCGAGAGGCCGGCTGCCATCCCTATCAGCCCCACCCAACCCCAGCCGGCAAAGACGACGCCTGCAGCGGTGATTGGATGAGCCCAGCCGAGAACTCCGAAGGGAGGCGAAGCCATGAGGATCATGGCGATGAGATAGGCCAGACCGCTTCGACCACCTTGTCGACCCGTCCAGAGCACAGATTGGACGAAGACAAACCCGCTCGACGCCACCAGCCACAAGATTAATCCTGGCCAAATATCGGATTGGTAGAAGGCCGCGACACCCAACGGCAATCCCCGCGAGGCTGCCAGGAAATACCCCGCGGACAAGAGCGCCGCCGAAGCCCGACTTGGCGCGCGTGACCACAGATACGGGAAGGCCACTGAAACCGGCAGAAGGGACAGATTGCCGCTCCATCCAACCCAGCCAGTTGCAACCGCGCATGCTATGAGGACCGCTGTCTTCCACCGATCAGGGCGCATAGGTCAGCACCTCGCGCGCGCGTCCGAGTATTCCCGAAACCGGAACCGGGCCAAAATACCGACTGTCCCATGAGCCTTCGAAAGGAGAGTGGAGAAAGACCCGTCCCGCCGGCACGATCCCACCGAGATAGGGGCGTAGCGGCCGGCCGAGACCATCACGTTTGACGAGTAGGGAGCGGTCCAACCTTACACCATCGATCGATACGCTCGTGTCGATTGCAACTTGTTGTCCAGCCATCGCAACGACTTCCTTTATCAGCGGCCCGGTCCCGCCAGGGCAAATTCCCCATCTCAGATAGCCACGCGATTTTCCCTCCTCACGCTCGGTGCTGTCAGGCATGCAGACAAAGACGAGATCGCCGATCTCGACCGGGCGATTGATCTGCACGATGCGCCAGAGCCCGAGCGGCTCGCTCGGTGTCGTGTTGATCCTAATGCCAGCACCGAAGCCTGCCGCCAGGACCGCCGTGAGGCAGAGCAAGGCGCCCAGCAGGATGAAAGCCACAGGTCGGCCTGCGCTCTTGGGACGACGCTTGTACAATGTTTCGGTGCTCATTTCAGGGAGAGTCCCGCGGTCTTCGTTTGGCGCATGGTCTCGGCCTGCTTGAGGGCGGTCACGGTTCGCTCATGGGCAGATAATTGCTGCACCGTCCGCATCGTGTTCCATGCTGACTCCAGTTCGGCCTTCTGGGCCAGCGCCATGCCGGTGGAAAGCTTCTCGAACACCTTGCCATCTGCCTCCTTCGCAGCGAGCGGCAGGAACGACCTTTCCCCAAAACGCTCGGAGACGGCTCTGGCAAATCCCTCCAGCTCTGCCTTCACCATTTTGTCGGAAAGCGCATATTCCAATCCGGAGGGAAGGTCGTTGCGGTCGATAGCATCACGCACCTTTTCGAGGATCTGCTTGGCCGCACCGGACAGCGCCGGAATATCGATCGAGACCTTCAAGCGATCTGCGCGCTCTTCGGCCTCGTAGCGACGCTCGGCTTCAGCCCGCTTCCGCAGATAGCCGTCGAGGTCACGGGCCAAAGCCGGAACATTCACAAGCGCCGTCTCGCGCGCCTGACTTTCGGCCTTGCCGGCGAATAGACCAGTCTTGCCCTTTAACGCGCCAAAGGTTTCCGGCTGCTTGTAAATCGTCATGATTGTTGTCTGCGCAGTTTCGGAATTGACAACCATGGCGTCGACATTGAGCGCATTGAACGCCGCCTGCGGATCGGCATAAACGAGGTGGAAGCGGGCCGAGACCTCCTGCCATTGCCTGTTCAAGGCGGGATCGGCGGAGACCTTGTCCTCGACGGATTTTTCGATCGATTTTGCAAATGTGCTGATGCCAGCAACCATGGGCTTCCTTTCCTCGTGTATGACAGAGTTGGTCTGGCTGCGGGTTTCGGATGCGCCGCGGGTGTGGATTTCGCTGGCAGAACCTGGACCCAATCCGAGACGGCTCGCGATGGCAGCGAGCCGCGAAACGAGATCGGTCAATTTGTCCTTCTGATGGATGGTCCACTGCAGCCGATCGCGCAGCAGGGTGCGCCCGACGTTCATCAGATGCAGGCCACGCGTGTCGGCAAACCGGAGTGCTCCGCGATAGGCAGAGGCGTGCTGATAATCGAGCGTCGTTTCCTTGGAGCCGTCACGAGACAGCCGTTCATGCACGCGCGCCATCGCGAGTTCCGAGACGGGCACGACCTTCCAGGAATTGCGATCCGCCTCGGTGCCATCAGGCAGCGTAACGCGCTCCGATCCGATATGCTTAAGACCGATGCGATCTCCAATCTCGGCTCTCGATTCATGCATCGCACGCGCGAGATCGACGCCCCAGACCGTGCGTTCCTGACCGTCGACAAAGTTGAGCGTGACATAGTAGCTGGCCCGGTTGCCTTGCTTGTGCTCGTAGGGCGCTTCGCCATGGTCCATCAACACGCCGCCGCGCCGCTGGGCGAACTCTTCCAGCCCGACATAGAGCTCGGCCGTCTCGCGATGGCGGGTCATCGCGACATAGGAAAGATGCCGGTCCAGCGTTCTCGATGCCAGCACTTTCACTCGGTCGACGGTGGCGCCCTGGCTTTTGTGAACGGTCGTGGCATAGCCATGGTCGACATTGGTATAGAAGCGCTGTTCGACGACGACATGACGCCGGTCACCGCCATTACCGATCTCAGCGGTGATGCGGCCTGGCTGCGCTTCAACGACACGCGCCAGCATGCCATTCTTGACACCGAGCGATCCTTCATTCTTCAGAAAGACGATCTGGTCTCCTGCCGCAAACTGACGCAATCCATCTTCCGTCTTGAACGCATGGCCGGGCTCAACGAGGCCGCGCTCGACGAGCTTGCTGCGTGCCAGATCGTTCAGCATCCTGACGTCGATACGGCGATGGGCAAGGATCAGGGAGGACTTGGCTGGGTCGTATTCGCGGTCCCAGTCGTCGATCAACATCGTGATGGCATCGTCCCGAGTCCAACCGTTTCGCACCATGCCCTTGCTCTCGTAGGCGGAGAGCGCATCCGATACGTTTCCACGGGCAAGCTCGAGCGAGGCATTGCGCATCCACTGCTCGTGCTGCCGGTAGACAGTCTCGAGTTCTGAATAGCCGATCCGCTCGGAAATCGCGCGGAAGGCAGCACCCGCTTCGATCGGCTGAAGCTGATCAGGATCGCCGACCAGGACCAGTTTTGCACCTGATAGTGTCGCAGCTTCGACCAAGCGCGCCATCTGCCGTGAGGAGACCATGCCGGCCTCGTCCAGGACCATGACGGTCTTCTCGTCGAGACGGTCACGGTCCTGATCCCAGCGCAGCTCCCAGGCCGCCAGCGTGCGGGACACTATGCCCGCTTCCTTCTCCAGGCCTTCGGCGGCCTTGCCGGCAAGCGCGGCACCGACGACGCGATAGCCGGCCGCTTCCCAAGCTTCCCGGGCGGCCTTCATCATGGTCGTCTTGCCGGCGCCAGCGCGGCCAACGACCGCAGCGATCCGACGATTTCCCGAGATATGCTCGATGGCCGATTTCTGCTCGTCCGAGAGACGATCATGCCGTTCAAAGGTCTGGGCGAGAACACGGCTCGCAACGTGATGCGCCTGCTGTCGACCGAGCCATAGCGCCCTGTTCGCCATCTCAGCTTCGATGCGGATGAGCTCGTGAGTAGTGTACTTGGCCGGGGACCGGGCACCCGTCGAAAACAAGATCCGCTCTTTGTCCAGCCGCAGCGCATCAGGGTGTTGCAGAACCCGCGCCATCAGATCTCGAAACAGGGCCGGATTGTCGATATAGCGGTGCAGGACCTTGGCGATGTCGCGCTCGTCGAAAACGCTTCTTTCGCGCGTGATGAGATCGATGACGAGGCCAGGATCCCGCTGGATGCGACGGGCATTCTCTTCGCGGCGCTCTTCCTGAAGCTCGATCCGTTCGAGCTTTACCGCAGCGGCGGATGCGGCCTCCCCCGCGCCATCTGCCTTCCGCTCGATCGCCGTCGCGCCAACGCCGACATGAATAGTCGGTTCTAGCGCGATCCCCTGCTTTTCGAAAGAACGACTGTCCACGCGGATGTCCAATCCAGCGAGCGCAAGATGCCGGTTCTGGCAGGCAAACCATCCCTCGCGAAAGGCGTTGAAATCCTCTGCACCACCGGCCCAAGTCTCATAGACGATCTTGCCGGCATCGTTGCGCTGCGGCCTTCCATCGGGGGCGAGGACTGCGACCTTCTTCGCCCCAAAACCATCCTCGGTCAGCGGTCGCAACGTCGTCATCAGATGGATATGCGGATTGCCCGGCGCGTCGTGATAGACCCAGTCGGCCACCATGCCGTTCGCCTTGGTATGCCGCTCAACGAAATCCCTAACCAACGCGATATTCTGCTCGGCCGACAGCTCGATTGGCAGGGCTATGGTGACGTCCTTTGCAAGCTGGGCGTCGGACCGCTTCTCGAACGCCTCCACCCTGTTCCAGAAGGCCTCGGACGCCCCTGAGACGGACCGCTCAGCCACCATCGCCCGCAACCAGTCGGGCGCATCTTCCGGGATCACGAACTCCTCATGCAAGAGACCCTGCTTGGCGCGATAGTCGATTGTTCTTGCTTCCCGCTCGAAATCCATTGTCGCGCAGTGCCGATACGCCGCAGACAGGACCGCGCTGCGGCCGGAGCCTCGCGCAACGATACTGACTGAGAAATGCGGGACGGCCACGAGGTAATTTTTCCTTTTGGCAAACGATTTCAATCGGTTCGAAGATAACGGCGGCCCCGCCAGGCCGCTCTTCGAGCACGTCGCGCCAGCGACGTATAATTGCGCCCTTGGATCCGCTTCTTCGAAACGGCGGGATCATTCGCCAAAAGCTGGCGCTTTGGCGAGGTGCAAATTTGCACCTTTCGAGCGGGAGAAAATTGAGGGACCGTTGGACCTCATCATCCCGTAGCGACGACAGGAGATCGCCAACATGAAGAAGCCAACAGCAAAACTTCGCGAGGAACTCGCTCGACTTCAGGAAGAACTGAAGCAAGCCGAAACGCGAGATGCCGAGCGGATCGGGCGCATTGCTCTGAAGGCGGGCCTCGGAAATTTCGAGGTCGAGGCAAGTGAGCTTCAATCGGCCTTCGAGGAAATCACCAATCGGTTTCGGAACGGCAGCAAAGCAGGGGGCAGTTACGCGAAGACGGCGGTCAGGGCTGTCCAGGCTGCGGGCCAATCTCAGGAGGCTTGAGCGGATGACCCGGGCCAGTATCACCGAAGCCCGCAGGAAGGACACCCGCGAGAAAATCGAGCTCGGCGGACTGATCGTCAAGGCCGGTCTGCGCTTCGAGAAGCGCGCGCTGTTGCTGGGTCTTCTGATCGACGGCGCCTTGCGCGTGAAAGCGGACGGCGAGGAACGGGATCGGCTGCTGGCGATCGGTGCGGAGGCCTTCGGCCATGACGATCAGTAGAATCGTGCTTGTCATCATGCCGGTCGTGCTTATGGCAACGATTTGCCTGCTCTTTCCTGGTATCGAAAACTGGCTGGCAGCATTTGGCAAATCGGAGCAAGCCAGGCTGACGCTCGGTCGGATTGGACTGGTGGCGCCCTATGTGCTCGCCGCCGCATCAGGCGTCACCATCCTGTTTTCCGCACAAGGGTCGCGGAGCATCAAGGCGGCTGGTTGGGGCGTGGCCGGCGGCACTCTTGGCGTGCTGGCTATCGCGTTCATCCGGGAAGGAACAAGGCTTGCCGGATTAATCGGACAGTTGCCAGCCGGCCGAAATCTGCTCTCCTATACCGACCCCTCTACGGTGATCGGAAGTGGAGCGGCCGTCGTCGCCGGGGCGTTCGCGCTCAGGGTCGCCGTGAAGGGCAATGCTGCCTTTGCACGGGATGAGCCGAAGCGGATGCGTGGGAAGCGCTCACTCCATGGCGAGGCCGACTGGATGAAGATGCCGGAGGCGGAGAAGCTGTTTTCCGGAGCCGGCGGAATGGTCATCGGCGAAAAGTATCGCGTCGATCGTGACAATGTCGCGGCTCTGGCATTTCGATCAGACGATCCCACGAGTTGGGGCAGCGGCGGCAAGTCGCCGCTCCTGTGCTTCGACGGATCCTTCGGCTCATCGCATGGTGTCGTCTTTGCCGGCTCCGGCGGCTTCAAGACGACGTCGGTGACCATACCGACGGCGCTGAAATGGGGCGGGATGCTGGTCGTCCTCGACCCCTCGAACGAAGTAGCGCCGATGGTGAGCGGACACCGGCGCAAGGCAGGCCGTCGCGTCGTCGTGCTCGACCCGAAGAACCCCCAATCGGGCTTCAACGTGCTGGATTGGATCGGCCGGAACGGCGGGACGAAGGAAGAGGATATCGCGGCCATCGCCTCCTGGATCATGAGCGACAGCGGCCGCGCCACGGGTGTCCGCGACGACTTCTTTCGAGCCTCCGGCCTTCATCTGCTAACGGCGATGATCGCAGATGTTTGCCTGTCCGGGCACACGGTCGAAAAGGATCAGACGCTGCGGCAGGTCCGCGCCAATCTCTCGGAGCCCGAGCCAAAATTGCGGGCGCGGTTGCAGGAGATCTATGACAATTCGGAATCGGATTTCGTGAAGGAAAATGTCGCCGCGTTCGTCAACATGACGCCTGAGACTTTTTCCGGCGTCTATGCGAATGCGATCAAGGAAACCCATTGGCTGAGCTACGCGAACTACGGCGCGCTTGTCTCAGGATCGAGCTTTTCGACTGACGCGCTGGCAGACGGTCAGACCGACGTCTTCATCAATATCGACCTTAAGACGCTGGAGACGCATGCCGGGCTTGCAAGAGTGATCATCGGCTCGTTCCTCAACGCGATCTACAATCGCGATGGCGCGATGCAGGGCAGGGCGCTCTTCCTCCTCGATGAGGTGGCGCGCCTTGGCTACATGCGGATCCTGGAGACGGCGCGAGACGCTGGCCGCAAGTACGGCATCAGCCTGACGATGATCTATCAGTCGATCGGCCAGTTGCGCGAAACCTATGGCGGGCGGGACGCGGCGAGCAAATGGTTCGAGAGTGCCAGCTGGATCTCGTTCGCTGCGATCAACGATCCAGAGACCGCGGATTACATTTCGCGGCGCTGCGGCACGACTACGGTCGAGATCGATCAGGTCAGCCACGGTTTCCAGGCGCGCGGATCCTCTCGCACGCGATCCAAGCAACTGGCGTCGAGGCCACTGATCCAGCCGCACGAGGTGCTGCGCATGCGTGCCGACGAGCAGATTGTCTTTACGGCGGGCAACGCGCCGCTGCGCTGCGGGCGCGCGATCTGGTTCCGCCGCGCTGACATGAGATCCTGTGTCGGAGAAAACCGGTTCCAGAAGAGCACCACCACCGCGGACGTCTCGTCGCAGGCTGCTGATCGAACTGGATAAAGGACGGGAGGCAGCGATGCGATACTGGGAAGCTTGCGAGGCGAATGTGACGGCAGACGAGGCTATTGCAGAATGCGATTTGTGATTGTGAAAAGGCTTGACGAAGGGGGTGTTCACATATCCGCCTCAGAAAGACGGCTCGCTTTCTGCAAAGCCGTCCACCTCGGCGCCCGCGACAATCAGCTCTGCCTGCGATTTCGAGCTCGGCCTGGATCTGACGGCGTTCCGCACCGTTTTCAGCGTTGCGCAGCTCAGTCCGGAGTTCTTCGATCTGGATTGCTAGTTCGTAGATCATCTCGCAAGCGACCGGCAAAGCCGGGGAGCGGGGGAGACGGTTTGCGAAGAACGTCCGTCAGGGGGGGGGCTGGAGCAAATTGGGGAAACCGTTCATTCTCTGACGCAGGCAGTGACGATTGTACCATCACGCATTCTTAGCAGCTTCCCCACCCGAAAAAGCGGGACATGGCTCGATACCAGGTCCGGCTTTGGCTTTTCGGTCGCGAAGAAGGCCCCGCTGGTGGCGGAGCCTCATGATGTCGATCAGTCCCGGTTCGAGCGGGACCAGATGAGATGAAGGCCATCTTCACCTTCGACCTCAGCGAGCGTTGCGTAGATCGGAGCCGGGAAGCTCGGATCGTCGAGCTTGACCGAGAGGTAGTCGCGGCCCTGCTCGGAGGTTTTCTGCCAGGCGGCGCCGAGTTCAACACTACCGGCGTAGACGCGGAACTGCGGGCCCTTGTCGGAGGGGTTTTCGACCCGGGCGATGCGGGCCTTGACGTTGAGGGCGAGAGTGCGAATGGAGCCGGTGAAGCCATTTTCGGAAGAGGTGAAGGTGCCGATGGTAGCCATTGTCATATTCCTTTCTTGTGTATCGGGCCGCGCCCATCGCGGCCTCGATGGCTGTCGAAAGACCGGTGACGATCGGACCGCACCTGATAAGGCCGCAATGAAATGGAGGACGGCAAGGTGCAAATTTGTTGGTGGGAAAGGAGGAGCCAGTAAGGCTCCGGGGCAAGAAATCTGAACGTTGTCGTTGCGGGAAGACGATCGAGGCGCAGCCGATCTCCGTTCAGACATGCCTCATCGAGCCCGCAGATGGGTTGCCCGAGGCTCTGACGTGAAGGGATCTGACAATGGCGTTCCGCCGCATTTGCCATAACTACGAGTGGCAGTCACGGTCATGCCCCATAGAACCATCGTCATTGCTTGCCTCTTCGAGAAAGATACGCTCATCGCAAACAGAGCCCCGCTTGCCCGCAACGATCTGTGGGATATCGTTGCAACCGAGAATCGCAGCCAGGAGGACAAATGCCGCAGCAGACCAAGCCGTTCATTGTCGAACGCAACCATCCCGCAAACCCAGGCGCGACGCTCCAAAGCCGCCGATCTGGGGAAGGCTGGATGGAGATGGACGATGCCCACGGCTTCGATCGTCGCCAGCATCAGCACGTCTGCCTGCGGCGACGACTTAGACTGGCGCATGCGGTCAAGGTTTTCCTTCAAAGCGCGCGGGTCAGCCCTCATGATCTGCAAGTGATGTGTCCTTTTGAGGCTTGGGACCGGCACCTTGCCAGCCCTTCCTGTCTTCATTTTTCTCGAGGACACCCCCCGAACCGCCGGGCGGCCGGACTGCCGCAACTGCGGCCGAGCATCGCTGCTGCGCCGGACAAGCGGGGCTCTTGAGCCCTGCGAACGACGAGCGGCCGGGATCGCGTAGGCGGCAGTTGAGCGAAAGCGGCGGCAGGAGGAACGATCGGCGATCGGGTTCTTTCCTCATTCACCTTCACACCTCACTTAATAAGCGTGTAGGCAAGCAGCGGTTTACCTCTTGCCCATAAGGTGGCCTTTCCGGATACGTAGGTCCGGCTGTATCAGTCTTCTCTTAGGCACTCTTCATGACCGCTGTTTTTGATTCCGACATTTTCAACCTCGCGCCGATTGCCATGTGGATCGAGGATTTCAGCGGGGTGAAGGCACTATTCGATGATTGGCGCGCAGACGGCGTCGTTGATATCAGGGCCTTCCTGCGCGAGAATCGCGACCGGGTCATCGCCTGCTCAACCCGCATCCGGGTTCTCGACGTCAATTCCAAGGCGCTGGAATTATTCGAGGCAGAAAGCCTCGATCATCTGAAAGCTAATATTGCCTCCGTCTTCCGCGACGATATGCTGGACACCCATATCAACGAGCTTGCAGCACTTTTCGATGGCGCACAAACATTTACGAGCACGACGGTGAATTACACGATCGCTGGGCGGCGGCTGGATATCCAGCTGCGTGGCGCCGTGCTACCCGGTTATGAACGGACACTCGACCGGCTGCTTCTGACGACCGAAGACATTACTGACCGCGAAGATGCCCGCCGCGCCGAAGCCGAGCAACGTCGCCAGGCAGAGGGCGTCTTCGAGCATTCACCCGTGTCACTGTGGATCGAGGATTTCAGCCGCATCCGGGCGCTGATCGAGGACATACGTGATCGCGGTATCAGCGATTTCCGCACATTCATGGACGTTCATCCGGAGTTTGTGCGCCAATGCATGAGCGAGATCAGGGTGATTGATGTCAACCAGGCGACGCTCGACCTGTTCTGCGCAAAAGACCGGTCAGATCTCCTGCAGCGCCTCGGCGAAGTCTTCCGAGACGATATGGAAAAGCCATTCCGCGAACAGCTAATGGAGCTCTGGAATGGCAATCTTTTTCACCATCGTGAAGTGATCAATTACGCGCTCGATGGCTCCCAGCGACATATTTTGCTGCACTTTTCCGTGTTTCCCGGCCACGAGCGCGACTGGTCGCGAGTTCAGGTGGCACTCGCCGACATCACCGCGCGCAAGAAAGCGGAGGCCTATCTCGAATATCTCGGCAAGCACGATGTTCTGACCAAGCTCTACAACCGCGCATTCTATGCGGATGAGATGAACCGGCTGGAGCGCAAGTCGCTACGTCCGGTCTCGGCGATCGTGATCGATCTCAACGGCCTGAAGGATGCCAATGATCAACTCGGGCACGATGCCGGCGACGGTCTGCTGCGCCGGTTCGGCGAGATCCTCAACGGCGCCATATCTGCGCCGAACCATGCCTGCCGCATAGGCGGCGACGAGTTTGCAGTCCTCTTGCCAGGTGCAGACGCCAAAACCGCTGGGGCGATGGTGGAAACGATCATGGAACTACTGAACATCAATAATCAGTTCTACTCCACCATGCCGCTCAGCATGTCTTACGGGGTCGCGACCAGCGAGACCGGAGAAGCGATGGAATCCGTCGTGAGGCGTGCCGATTTTCTGATGTACGAGCACAAGAAGGCACATTATGCCGCGGCCGCCGTCAGCGCTGGCATACGACGCGTCGACACTCGGACACGCTAGGATAACAGCAAGCGCCGTAAAGGGACGAACGGACTAAGTTCGCGGTCTCAAAAGCGCAACCGCATCCGCCATCATGCGCCTCAATATGAGTTTCCTATCAGTTGGCGTGACGAGGACGGCTTCCGATTGAGCGACGTGTGGTTGCTCAGCGGCTTCCACAATCGGGTGCAAGACAGGCGGCTGCCCGTCGCCTGTCGCAGCGACAGTGATATGCGTGATCGTGGTTTCATCGGACGTCACGGAGACGGTGATTTTCGCGCCGGAGCGGAGCTGGGCAGCTCCCGTCTCAGCGGCGTCATGTTCATTTTCGGCTTCGACCAGCAATGTCTGCGTTACAAGATAGAATGGCATGTGTTCCTATGATCTTTTATGCGCAAATCTCATCTTCGATGCGATCCCGGTCAAGATGCAACAGATCAGTTGCCGCCGTCACAAATAGAAAAAAGGCGCTCGACCCATCAGGGGAGCGCCTTTCTCTGTGTCCCGGCACAATGTCGAACGCCGCGGCGATTGCCGCGAGCAGGACGTCGTTTCATCGGGAAGTGATCGTCAGATATTGTTGACGAAGGAGGATTTCAAGTCGCGTCATGCGGAAGTGCCTGCTAGAGGTCGCGGCCCATGCCAAACAGAAGCTGAGGTCCATATGGTCGCTGATCCCGAGACCCGCAAAGCAATCGCGCAACGCGCCATCGACCGCGCAGCAGCCCGAGGCGCTCCGATCGATCAGGATCCAGCCTTCATCGCCTTGCTGAGTGACTGGATCCGAGGGGATATCGAGTTCAAGGAAATGCGCGAACGATATCTGGACCTACTGGCGCTCCAGGCCGCCGAGCGGCGCGGCAGTTGGAGGAGCCGTGTTGGCAGAACGCGCCTGGCAATGCCGAACGAGCCGAGCGAGGCATAAAAAAATGGGCCTGCGGAGAACGCGGCCCATGAAGTGTGGAGATCTTGAACCTCCAGAGGGGAACAGCTGCTGCGCGACTGGGAGGTCGCAATGTGCATCAGCTCCGGGCGTTATGATCCTTTTTTGATCGCGCCGCATCCATTTATTGTGCAGCGCAGCTATGCAGCCGGTGCGGCCCTGGCTGCATTAGCCTCGGTGAATACCTCCGCAGCCAGTTTATCTTCGTCGTCCCGCAGCTGTTTGGGTTTGGCATCCAGTTCGGCGGCGAACTGCAAGAGGCCACCGGTGCGCGTTTGATTAGACACCAACCGACGCTGTGCTTCGCCAGCCGCGGCGCAGATTTGTTGAGGATCAGATTTGGCTCAGGTGGCCAGGTTTGAGGGGAGGCGGCGCAGATGCACCTGCAGCTTGGCGGCGCTCTCTTCGTCGGTCAGCGCGTTGAGAAGCTTGAGGAAGCTGCCTTCCTTGCCGCGATAGAGCATCACTGTGCGATGGCCCTGCATCGGCCTCGGCCAGCGGTCGTGCTCCAGATATGCTCGAGGCACTCCTCGCGGCGCATTACCGGACCGCCGGACTTTGGCGTGCGATAATCGCCGTACGCATTATCTCCACGGAAGTGGCATCGGAAAGGTCGCAATAGGCATGGAAGTGACGGAGAGCGCCGTCTATATGGATAGCGTAAAAGATCGAGGTCATCGACCCGGTCATGAACTCACGCATGGCAAAGATCGGCCCACGCATCCACAGCGGCGGCAGGATATCGAGCAGGTAGGTGTAGCAGGCCTCGTCGATTTCCAGGGTTCAGGCACCGAAGCGGGTGGTGTCCTGTCGTCGTACCCGTCTCTTCAGTCCTTCATCACCCGTCCCGCTCGGCCGCTCTCGTGTCCGGGCGGGTCAAGCGCCGGCACTAGCCGGGCGAAGCCTCCCTTGATGCGGCCGGCGCGCATGCGGCAGGCCTCCTTCCACCTCCTGTTTTCACCCACCTCTTTGCTTCAGAACCTCATTCCAGTCGTCTGCAGTTGGACGCAGGCGCAGCCAGTCTCGATCCAGTTCGTCAGTGAGGGCGCGCAAGCGATCCGCAAAAGTCTCACCCTGCGAGTTGGCATCTGTCGCCGCGATAAGTTGCGCAGAGGGCTGACGCAACAGATGTCGAAGCGAAGTTTCGGTATTTGGCGACCAGCCGCCACCGGTGCTGAGATAGATCGTACCGTCCCGAAGACCCTCGATTGCCGCGAGGCTCAGCGCATCGATTGCGCCCTCTGTCACGCAGATCCGCAACCCGGCAGCAGCGCCAAATCGGAACAGCACCTTGGTGCCGCCGCTCGAAAAACCGCGCCAGTCGGGCCCACGCTCCTCCCAGCCGGTGACCGTGCCCGTGTCGTCGGTGTGAGCGGCCCACATGCTGTCGGACGGTCCTTCGCGAAGAAGATTCTGTCGGATGGCTTGTCGAAGAATATCATCTGGCAGACAACGATCCCTGTTTAGATAGCGCCAAACGCCGGACGCCGGTGCAGGACTGCTCCGTGCTAGCCATCGTTGGAACACTGGCACTATCGTCACTTTTTTAGGTCCAGTCTGCCATACGGGCGAAGCGGATCGAAATCCGCTGAGGCTGGCCACATGCTCCAACGCTTGCGGAAACCCGACGCTCTCGAGATGAGAGACGAGTGCAAACACATCGCCCTTCGCATCGCCAAGCGGATCGAACCATCCTTGCCCCTCATGGGTCAAGATGACGATTTCCGATGCCCGTCGGTATTTGACCGCGCGCCTTGTGCTTTCCTTGGCGTCGATCGCAAATCCCGCCGTCTCAAGCACAGCGACGCATGAAACACGCTCCCGCAATTCTTCTATCTCTTTTCTGTCCATTCCTTATCCGATCACACTAAGATCGGTCCTCTCACCTCAATTTATCCGCAATATGCGGGGCACTTCTGGTCCACCGCGAAAAGGAAAGCCTGCAAGGGCGCAGCAGGCTGTTCCCCAAAATGGGGTTCTTCACACTCCAACCGAGGGGAAGCCTCCCTTGCGGGCGCCTGCTCGCAAGCGGTACCACACTGGCCTTAACGGCCACGGCCGGCTCAATGAGCTGGCGAAGGGAAAAATTCATGCACGATGTCGAGGTCGTCGCTTGCGTCGATTTCGTCGGAGGGCAGCACGCTATATTCACCGTCAACTTCAAAGACGGTAACCGGGACCCTCAGGTCGCGGGAAAGCTGGAAAGCTTGGGATTGTGCAAGACAAGATCGTATGACATCTGAGAGGCTCCGATTGCAAGCGGGCAAATTCCCGCTCGATGGCTTTTCAAGAGGCTGTGGACGGGGGCGATCACCGCGCTGGCGAAGCCAAGCGGCCGCAGCATGGCTGCCGACCCCTTGCGGGTTGAACGTGGAAGATCCGGCCCTGAGCCTAGAACGCCATCACATGAGAGCGGGTTTGGTTCGCCTCCATGATAGCTCGCCGAATGACATGACTTCCGCCTCGCCAAGACCGCACTGTAGGGTCTGCCCATCGGTCATCCCCGGCATTCAAATTCGCGGCGTTCAATGGGCGAGGGTGCGACACTAATCACTGGAGGCATCAGCCTTGCTTCCATTGAGAAAGTGGTTTGTCTCCTTTAGCCGTGCCCACCACTTTCACGCTTTCGAGATAGAGCTGATGCCGATGGTCGACAAACGGCAAACGTGCCACGCGAATTGGTGTACTTGGTTCCGGAATGGACTGTCGATAACCGCTTAGCGGCTGTGTCACGTGTAAAGCCGCTCTCATCTTCGACAGGATCCTGGCCGAAACCTCGAAGGCCCCGCAGCAGACGGGAAGTCGGCCGTACCCATCTGCGCGTCCGAGCTCCTCGAGCTCTGCGCCCGCCCGCCTGTAAAGACGTCGCATGTGAGGTTCGTAATTCGACACGAGGGTATCGATGCCGTTTGTCATCGCGACTTCGCAAAGCGCGACGAGCAGCAAACAGAAGGCCCTCTCGGGTTTCAGATCAGGCATATCGTGGGAAATCGCCACGTCATCAATGCACATTCGCGTCCCTTCCCAGATTGATGGCGCCACAAGATCACAAGCATTTGGGAAGGTACTTCTGAACACGTCGTAAAGGAGCGTCGGTCCAGTGGTCGGCATCAGCCGCACGCAGCCGTACAGCGTGAGCGCGTCGTCATCGCACCACATGAAATAGGCCGGGTTGAGATCATCATAGATATCTCTTTCATAGTCGCCGACGACGGAGACCGACCATCCCAATTGGTCAGCGAAAACACGCTTTCTCAGCCGGAAGGATTGGTCGAGCAGATCCGGATACCTGTTATATTGATGTGCTTGAATGAGGAGGTACATCTTTATCTCCAGTGCTTGGTGCACTGCAGCATGGAGCTGCTCCCGGAGACGAAAAATATCCTTCTATGCGTTCCCTCATATGGGGGTATTGCCATACGGATGGATGAGACGAAGATGTCTGGCTTTGGTGGTCGCTGCGGCCAAGGTGATGCAGCCGAGCTTATAACGAGCGGATTTCAGGTAAGTTTTTACGGTATGCTGCGACAGGTTGAGGATTGTTGAAATACCCGTGGCATCGTTTCCGAGAGCGGCCCAATGGAGGCACTCGAGCTCGCGCTGGCTAAGGAGAAGTATAGGATCGCGAGTGCCGTATAATTGCAGAACGGCTTTGCGGTGAATTAGCTGCGCGACTTCAATCCATTCACTTCGATATCGCGTTATCCTTCTAGTCCAAGCTGGGCCGTCAACGCTTGAATTGAGGGTCAACAGCGCGCGCCGTGACTTGTCGATGATTGGAATGGAAAAACCATTCTGCGCAACGCCGTGTTTTCGAGCATCGAGCATAAACGCTCGAACAGCGCTGTCTTTGACCGCAATCTCACGCCAGTCGAACGGTAGCTGCCGGACAAGCCCCTCCTGAATGACCGGATCGACCCGGACATAGCCGCGTAGGAGGTAGCGAGCGACCCAGGCGTCCTGATAGGTCGTACGGACGAAAGGCGTATCGACAATGTCGGAAATCGTGTGTGCGAGATGATAGGTCGTAAAATCAATGTCGTAGATTTTTTGTAAAGCAATCAAAGCGTCAGTTAATTCAGTAGCTTCGGATATTCGCACTGACGCTGCTAGAAGTGTTTTCGAGTGAAATTCGGTAGTCATTGTTCCTTGATTGAATAGTTTCGATTGGGAGAATGGCCGCTATGAAACCGCCTGTATAAAATATGATAAACTGTCACAATAATGAAGTTTGGCTTAACGAATTTTCAAAAGGCCGGCTTCATAGGCATAACTGGAGGTCGTCGTGACCATGGCCGTGGCGCATCGTGCCTGAGACGCTGCTTTCGACAACCTATCGAAATCAACAGATTGACGATTTCGAGTGAGGCACGGATTTTATCAGCGCTCGCTGTCTGCGGAGATGATCTCAAGGATAATGGCTTTCGCGACCGCGTGGTGGCTCGTACGAACCCCGAGTTTTCTTCTGGCAGATTGGAGATATAGCCTCACGGCGCTCTCTGAAATTTGCAGATACATTGCTGTTTGCTTTGCGATGGAACCGTTCGCTAGATAGCAGAGGCATTCGCGCTCGCGCTTTGACAAATGATGAGGGCGGTCGTGTTGGATAAATCCGCTGATGCGCAGGATTTTCTCGTAGAGATAATGGGACAAGACCAGCATGTCGTGAGTACGGTGATCGCGGAACTTAAACCACTCCGTACCATCGACCGCAGATGAAGCGGAAAGCAGGCTTTGAGCACCTCTCGGTCCTCGAACAGGGACCGAGAGGCCGTTTGGGCCGATGTCGTAAGATAAAGCCTCGAGGCGAAACCGCTCCGCTTCTGCCGAACGCCAGTCCAAAGTAGCCCAATCAATCGGCAACAATGCCAAGGGAAATGCACGCATCACCGGATCGATCGAGACGAAGTTATGGGCTGAATACGAAGAGGTCCATTCAGAAGGATAGGTCGTGCAATAGAAAGGATAGTTGTCCGAGGTTCCTCGGAGACGGGCAATCACGAACGTCATGTGGTTGAATTCATAGACGCTGGCAAGTTCACCAAGGACCGGTGTCATCTCCTCTATGCGATCGACATCCTCCAGCCTCCCAAGAGACCAGGAAAGAAGGCTTTGATCCATGGCTATCCTCCCTACGCTGCGCGGCCAGGCAAGTGATCGGCGATGCCGTGCGATTTATTGAGCGGGATGTGAATTTGAGGTCGGAGAAATTACCTCGACCATAGGTAGAGCATATGGGTGACACGTACTGCATTCCACAGAGTATCCTCTTCCTCGCGATCGGATCAGACCTCGTGTCTATGGCGCGAACTACGACTTTAATCCGCAGGCAACCGAACCGTACAGCAAGCTCACATTGGGCCGCTGGGATCGGACACATCCGTGCGTACCGCGAAAGGCAGAATCAATGCAAATTGACAGGATCACGAGTGAGGACTGCGCAGCACTCATTGAACGCGCCGGATTGTCGCTGAACCAGGCGCAGTTTGAAGCCGCACTCCGATCGTACGGACGCCTGCGCGAACTGGCGGAGTCGTTGCGGATTCCCCGAAACCGAGTGGCCGAGCCGGCACACCTATTCCAGGTTCCAGCATCACCTCATGCCGGCGCCTCCGCTTTCGCCAAAACCGAAACTCGCCGCGAAACGGGGGACGAATGATGCCCGAAATTTGGGAGCTTGGCCTGTCAGCGATATCCCGGCTCATCGGTCAACGCAAATTATCGCCGGTCGATGTTCTCGACCATTATCTGGACCGTGCCTTCAGGCTCAATCCGACGCTCCACTGCTTCAGCACTATTGATGCTGAACGTGCCCGGATCGAGGCTCGATCCTCCGAGGCCGAGATGTCGCGTGGCCTCTACAAGGGGCGCATGCACGGAATCCCATTCGCGGTAAAAGACATTATCGATGTTGAAGGGGTGGCGACCACCAACGGCTCGCGGCTGACGATCAATGAGGTTGCCAAAACGGACTCTGCGGTTGTTCAGCGATTGCGCGCCGCAGGGGGCATCTACATGGGCAAGAATGAGACGCAGGAATTTGCGATGGGTGGCCCGGATTTCAGCCTACCCTTTGGACCTGCACGCAACCCCTGGGATATCGAACGATTTACAGGAGGTTCATCCAGTGGGTCTGCGTCTGCCGTATCTGCGGGAGCTGTGCCACTGGCTATCGGAACCGATACTGGCGGATCGATTCGAACACCGTCTGCCTATTGCGGGATTGCCGGAATGAAGCCGACCTATGGTCGGTTAAGCCGTCGCGGCATTACACCGCAGGCCTTTTCGCTGGACACGGTCGGGCCGATGACGTGGACGGTCGAGGACAATGCGATCGCGCTCGAGGCGCTTGCAGGTTTCGATCCCGAGGATCCGTCGTCAGTCGAGATTGCCCCACAGCCATGGTCGCAAGCCCCAGCACTTGGCCTTCAAGGCATGAAAATAGGTCTCGTGCGACACTTTCACGAAGAGGAACGGGACTGCTTCTCGAACGAGTGTATCTCGGCCTTCGAGACAGCAGCACTTCTGATGAAGGACGCGGGCGCCGAAACCGTTGAGGTTAGGTTGTCACCGCTACGTCACTATTTCGCAGCGCAACGGATCATCATGTATGGCGAAGCCGCCGCCATTCATGAATACGATTTGAGGCACAACATCGAGCAGTATGGGCCGTTTTCGGTGGAGCGCTTTCTCCCCGGCTATCTGCTCACTGCGGTGGATTACGTTCAGGCTTGCCGGCGCAGGGGAGAGCTTGTCCACGAGCTGGCGGAAGTCTTCCGCTTCGTTGATCTCCTGCTTGTAGTCGGTGCCCTCAGCGTTGCACCACGAATGAAGGATGTCGCCAGAAACTCGCTGGTAAACGGAACGCCATCTGCCAATGCGCCCTTCAACCTCACTGGCTCGCCGGCGATGAGCGTTTCAGCCGGCCTGAATGCCGATGGTTTTCCGCTCTCCGTTCAGATCGTCGGACGCAATTTTGATGAATTCAGCATTTATCGTGCCGCGCATGTCGTAGAGGCTGGCATGGGCTGCAGGAATATCCGTCCGCATGCGGCAAGGTAGAAGACTGAACCTGCACTCAAGCTGTCTCCGAGCGGAGATCGGGTGAGCTCATCGGGCGGATTTTACGTAGGATGCCCGTGCTGGGGAGCGCGCTGGAGTGATCGAAGAGACTATTTCTCGAAGGTTTGCATGAAGCAGCGTGTCCCTGTAAATAGAATCTGAAACGGGACAGGCATGACAGGCGCTTTGTGTTATTGAGCGTCACCATATAATACGAATTTAGAAGCATTGCCTGGACATGGCACGCGGGAAAGCCTCTTGAAAAACCCAACCAATCGCCCTCAACGCAATTTTGTCGTCGAATACAAATCAAATCGCAGGCAGCCACGAGAAACCGCGAAGTCGATTTGGGGCAATACGGATTTACGTGCGCTGTCCGAAGCCGTCGCCGACGACATGCCGGCAACAATTGCAGCGCGCCAGCCGTCCGAAACCCCACTCGCAGTGGAGTCCGCGATCACGCCCCAGCCGGAGCCTGTGCTGACGGAAGTGCCTCCGGTTGCAGCCTTGCGGGAAGCCTGTCCCGTGGTGGAGCCGATTGCGCCGGTGATCGAGGCAGCGGAGAGTGTCCCGGCTTCGAAAAAGCCGGGGAAAGTTCGGAAGCAGCGCCTGGCAAGAACCGCAAAGAAGCGGGCACAGCGCGCCCCAAGAGCGTCGGCTGCGATGAGGGCAGCCGCCATCTCATTCGACGAACGCGATGTTTTGTCGGCGCTTGAGCTGGAGAACCGCCGCCTGAAAGGGCTCCTGGTCGACAAACTGCGCCGCGAGAATGACGAATTGATTGCAATGCTACGTCGATTCGAAGACTGATCGGACATGGACAGAATTGATCTATGGATCGTGCACGCGGCAATGTGATCGATGGCACGATGTATCACGCCTCCTGAATGGGCAACCAGCGAGTCTGCAGACCTGAGCCCCGCACGAACTGCCCAGAAATGCAGAGTATACTCTGTAGATGAATGCGCGTCGCAGCGCATGAATCCGGCCATGGACATCAGAGAAATATTCGCTGCGAATTTGCGTGACACTCGGCTGAAGCAAGGCCTTTCACAGGAAGAGCTCGCACACCGGGCCGACATCCATCGAACCTATGTCAGTTCGCTGGAACGGTGCCAGTATTCGGCAACGATCGATATGGTTGACAGCCTGGCACGGATCCTCAATGTCGAAGCCGCCGACCTGTTGAAAGCACGGTAACCGATCTGGCGGACACGTACCGACAGTCCGGCGTGGGAAGCGGTCCACCCGACCCGTCGATACACTTTATCGCGCAACATCGTAGAACGCTGCATCATCCGAGATCCGGATCTGCGTGCCGAGCAATGCGCACTGGCTCTGAAACCGTTGTAGTATCCGCTGGGCGTCTTCGCCGATGGCGATTTCGGGGGCAATGCGTTGATCGAGCGCTTCCTGCTTCAGTCCTTCGCTGCCACCAATGACGACCGGATGAAACTCCATTCCGGTCAGGGATCCGTTCTCGTCGAAAAAGCAGAGCCCGATCACGCTCTCCCAGATTTCGCGAGCGGTCCATTTGGACTTTCCCGGCCGAAGGTGGAAGATGAAGTTGCCAAGGCTGTAGAAAATCGGCTTGCCCTTGTAGATCTCGACCGGCTGAAGAACCGGAGCACCATGGCTGACAAACATGGTGGCGCCGGCGTCAATGCAACGCTTCGCGACCGATCCGACCCAGCCCGGTACCTGGTACCAGTCCGAGGCCCAATGGTGATGATGGAGATAGGCGATGGCGTGGCATCCGTCTTCTGCCGCAGCGGTGATCGCGGCAAGGTTCCGTGCGAGATCCTCCTGATCCATCCTGACGTTTCGGGCGAATCCCTCCGAGCGTCTGTAAAGGCCCCGAGCAAGCGCGATCTCTGTCAGTTCATCGACAATCGGTTTGTCGTCAGGCTGGCTGTCATTGCCGAGGTCCATCGTCGTATAGCCGACTTTGTCCCGGATCGCAGCAATCTGTTGGAACGCCTCACCATCCACATCGATGATCTGGGTTAGTTTCAGGCGATTGACACCCGGCCGTTCAGGCCGGCCTGCGGATGCGTCCGAGGCATACATGAAGTCTGGGCCAGGGCCACCATCCATGGCGACGAGAGCAACTTTGCGACCGCTGAACGAGCCCTTGCCGGAGCGAGCTGCAGCCGTCTGGTTCCGGCCGATGCCGGCATGCAGAAAGCCGCGACGTTCGACTTCTTCAAGCGTTGACAGGATCCCGGGCGAGCCCAGGTCGAAGGCGTGATTGTTCGAGAGGGAAAGACCTTGGATGCCGAGCGATTGAAGGGTATCGAGTACGACGGGCTGGCTGGCGCCGAAAAACGAGCCCTTAAGCGGCCATCCGCCGTGGCTGCCGAATATGGTGCTTTCAAAATTGGTGAACGCGAAGTCGGATTTGCCGAGCGCCTCGCGTACGCCGTTGAACCCCGGCGTCTGAACAGTGCGAATGTCGTGCTTGATGAGGGATTGGCCGGTTACGGCAACCGTGAAGATATTGGACATGATTGGGCTTTTCCTGCGTGGCAATCAGGCGTGAAACCTGCTGAAATGATCATTGAATATTCATGGCATCGGATCGGCGAACGACCTTCCGTCAGTGCGTGAACCGGCCGGGTCGTGCGTCGATGAGACGTCTCGTGTATGGATTTTGAGATTTGGAAAAGATGAAGTCGGCACTGCCGGCATCCTCGACGACACCGTCCCTGAAAATGTAGATTTCGCTGCAAAGGTCCTGCACGAGTGCGAGGTCATGTGAGATGAACAGCATCGAGACACCTCGCTCGCTGACCGTTTCCTTCAGCAGCCTCACGATGTCCGCCTGGACCGAAACGTCGAGCGCCGAGGTCGGCTCATCAGCAACGATGATGCTGGGATTGGCCAGAAGTGCTCGGGCAATGCACACTCTCTGTTTCTGGCCTCCCGAAAGCTGATGCGGAAAACTCAGCAGCAGCGATCTTGGAAGCCCTAGGCAATCCATCATCTCTCCGACATCCTGTCGATCCGATGGTGATCCCCGGCTCCCGAACCAGACGCTTTCCTCCAGGGCGGCACCAATCGACATGCGCGGATTGAGAGACATCGCCGGGTCCTGAAAGATCATCTGAATCTGACCGAGCAGCCCATTTTTCTTTCCGGCGAGAGAGATATCGAACTGCCTGCCATTAAGGTCGAGTGATCCTCGGCCTGCTGTTTCCAACCCGGCAACAATGCGTCCTATCGTGCTCTTGCCGCTGCCGCTCTCCCCCACGATGCCCGTTATGGAGCCGCGCACGAGTTCGATGGAGACATCCCGAAGGGCATGAGATTGTGGGCCACGCCGAAGCCAGGGGAAACTGCGACCGGCATAAGTCTTGGTTACGTCCTTCACGCGCAATATCGGGTTCTGATCAAGCTTAGTCTGTGGCACGATGTTGGCTTGAGGATCGGCCGAACGAGGCACGTCGTTGGTTGGGGAGCTGGCTGGAGGGAGACGCAGACGCGGAACCGCAGCGAGAAGATCCTTCGTATACGCCTCGGCAGGCGTGTCGAGAATGGAGGATGTTGCTCCGTGTTCGACGACCTTGCCGTGACGCATCACCACGACCCTGTCGGCGATCTCCGAGATCACGCCCATATCGTGCGTGACCAGGATTAGGGAGACGCCTGTTTCGTCGGTCAGGTTTCGCAACAGGGAAAGAATCTGTTTTTGGACCGTCGCGTCGAGAGCAGAGGTTGGTTCATCCGCAACGATGATATCCGGCCTGCCGGCCAATGCGATGGCGATGACGATACGCTGCCGCTGTCCACCGGAAAACTGGTGGGGGTAGTGACGGAAGCGTAAGGCGGGATCGGGGATCCCCACGCGCTGCATGAGTTCGAGCGCACGACTCTTCGCCTGCCGCGATGTCAGGCCATCGTCCAGTGCCCGTATCGTTTCGACGATTTGAGATCCGACACTCATCAGCGGGTCGAGGGAGGCTGTGTGATCCTGGAAAATCGCCGAGATCCGGCGCCCCCTCAACTCCATCCGCTGCTTGTCGCTCAATTCATTGAGCGCAAGTCCTTCAAACAGAATGCGTCCGCCGGTCTGGCTAAATCCGGGTGCGAGCAGACCGAGGACCGCATTGCCGAGCGACGATTTTCCAGCACCGGACTCGCCAATTAGTCCGAGTATCTCACCTCGTCGCAACTCGAGACTGACATCGCGTAGGATGGTCGTGGTCGCCGCGGCGCCCTGATGTTTGAGGGTGAGGTTGTCTACAACGAGGAGGGGTTCGTGGTGGTGTTGCTGTTCCATATCAACGGCTCCTTGGATCGAGCCGCCGGCGCACATTCTCGCCGACGAAATTGATGCTTGCGATGAGGCCGAACAGAGCCAGACCGGGAAAGAGGCTGATCCAGTATTGTCCTGTAAGCAGATACTGAAACCCGTTAGCGACGGCGGAGCCGAGGGACGGCTTGTCGATCGGCACACCGAGGCCGAGAAACGAAAGCGTTGCTTCCAGCGCTACGGCATGACCGAGTTCGATCGGGACGAGGGTGATTGCGGGAGCAATGCTGTTCGGAAGAAGATGGCGAAAGATGATACGTCGGGTTGGCAGACGCAGGAGGCGCGCTGCATCGAGGTATGACTTGGCTGCCTCGCTCATCGCGACGCCGCGTGTCACGCGAGCGTAGGTAGCCCATTGTACGATCACGAGCGCCAAGATGATGCGGTCGATACCCGGCCCGAGCGTAACGATGGCGATGAGGGCAACAAGGATGGTCGGCAGGCTGAGCTGCAGATCGACGATCCGCATGATCAAGGCGTCGCCCCACTTGCCTGTATAGGCTGCTGTTACTCCGGCAGTCACGCCGATAAGAGCTGCGAGTGCCGTACTGGTGAAGGCAACGAAGAGGCTTATCCGCAATCCGTAAAGGACGGTGCTGAATATGTCGCGTCCCAGTCCGTCGGTTCCGAGCAGGTACGTGTAACCACCGCTGCCGGCGGTTCCCGGAGAAGACGAGGACTCCCAGGCGTATATCTGCAACGGGTCATAGGGATTTTGAGGAGCGATCAGAGATGCCGCGACTGCCAGCAGGACATAGGCCATCAATATCAGCAGCGGCAGGCTGACGCCGGATCGACCGGAGCGTTTCCAGAATGTGCGCATTGTATCGGTTTTCATAGGGATACCTTTCAGGCGCTGCGGCGTGTTCGCGGATCGAGAACGACATAAAACAGGTCCACGAGTGCGTTGAGGGCGACAAAGGCGATCGAGATGAAGGTGAGGGTCGCCATGACGACCGGGCGGTCGAGAAGCTGAATCGAGTCGATCAGCAGTTTTCCGACGCCTGGCCAGTTGAAAATCGACTCCACCACCACGGCAAAGGCCAGCATTCCACCGAACTGCATGCCGATGATCGTGACAATCGGAACGCTGATATTCGGCAGTGTATGCCTGAACAGGATGCGGCGGGGCGAGAGACCCTTCGCCTGGCAAAACCGTGTGAAGTCCTGGGTTTCCACCTCGATCGTTCCGGACCGCGTCAGCCGTGCGATGAGCGCAATGTTGGGAAGAGCAAGTGCCAACGCCGGAAGCGTCAGTTGTCTGAGCCCATCAAGCGTCAGGAAGCTCCACTCGGTTCCGAGGAGAGCCCCTGTTGGCCCCCGGCCGCCTGACGGGAACCAGCCCGTCAGGATGGCCCCGATCAGGATGAGCATCATGCTTAGCCAGAAGGACGGTATGCTGAGCGCGACCACGCTCAGGCGAAGGATAGCGCGATCCACCGGCCTGTCCTTGCGGCGACCGGCGAGCAGACCCAGGAGTATCCCTGTCGGCGCAGCGATCATCATCGCAACGATTGCGAGCTCGAGGGTTGCGGGGAGCTTGCCCATCACCAGCTGGAATGCCGGCAGGTGATAGATGTAGGAGGTCCCGAAATTACCTGTGAGGACATTGCCGATGAACCGGAAATACTGATGCCAGACCGGCTGATCCAATCCGAGAGCCACGGTCGCTCTCCTGATATCCTCAGGAGTCGCGGTTTCGGCGTTGACAAGATTGAAAACCGGGTTGCCGACGCTGTGAATGCCGATGAAGCCGATTACGGACATGACAAGGAGGAGGAGGAAGGCTTGTGAAAGCCTTCCAATGATTGCTGATATCATGGTGTCGCCCTCACTCGGTCGGTGGGGCGGCCTGCATGGCCATTGTCCAACCACGCGGGTGGACGGTGTAGGAACCAACCTTCTGGCTATGCCCGACGATCAGATGGAAGTGATAGAGCGGAATAGTGGGATAGTCGGCCATGACGAATTCCGTCGCGCTGGCGAGTGCCTCGCTGCGGCCAGGTCCTTCCTCCATCGCCTTGGCTTTGGTCAGCATCTGGTCGAAGGTCTTGTTTTCATAACGACCGTAGTTCAGCGACCCGGTGCCCAGCGCTTCGTTTTGGGATGCGAGGACGCCATCGAGGCAAAGTGTGACAGCTTCTCCAGAGCAGCCGCCATACCAGAGAGGATACTCGCCACTTGAGCGCTTGGTCATGAAAACGGAGAACGGCGAAACGACAGGCTGTACCGTGACGCCGATACGAGCCCAGTTTTGGGCAACGGACTGAAGCGATTCGGCGTCGCCCGGATAACGACCGCCCGGCCCGGCGAGCACCACACTGAACCCATTCGGGTAGCCAGCCTCTATAAGCAGCGCTCTTGCGCGATCATAGTCCGGCGGCGTGACCTTGAGCTTGTCCGACGTTCCTGAAAGACCCGGTGGGAAAATCTGGGAAGCAGCCGTGCCGTAACCAGACAGGATTTTTTCGGTTATGAACGGACGATCGGTTGCCATCGTCAAAGCCTGACGGACGCGGCTGTCACGGAAGGGATTGGCAATTGTTTTGCCGGACTTGTCGGTAATACCCGGATGCGTTTCGCTCGCGATATCGAATTGCAGGAAGTTCGACCGCGATGCGCTGGTGCTCTCGATCTTGATGTTGCGTTGCTTGAGATTTTCGACATCGCGGGCAGGGATGTAGTCGGCCAGATCGACGTCACCCGTTGTGAGCGCCGCTACGCGGGCAGCCGGGTTTTCAATCACGCGGAACGTGACATCGGACCATGCTGGCGGCTCGCCCCAATAGTCGGGGTTGCTGGCAAGTGTCAGCCGCTCGCCGGACTGCCAGCCCGCAAATTTGTAGGGACCGGTGCCGTTCGGCTTCGCGCCAGAATTCAGTTCTTCGGTCGTCGCGAAACCATTTGTCTTGTGCGGCAGGATGAACAGGGTCGTCATCTGAAGAGGGAGGGTAGGGGCTTCCCCATCGGTTTCGATGACGACGGTCATCGGATCGGGAGCGATCACAGACTTGATCGGTTTGGTGTAGGACTGGAAGCCGCCGCTCGGGGGCTTCAAAAAGTCGCGGACTCTCTCAATCGAGTAGATGACGTCCTGGGCTGTGAAGGGAGAGCCATCATGAAACCTCACGTCTTCGCGCAACTTGAACTCCCATTGCGTTGGGGCCAGCCGCTTCCAGGAGACGGCGAGAGCAGGCTGGGGAGAGAGATGTTCGTCCTGCCTGACCAGGCGCTCATATATATGGGCGAGAAGCGCGTTGTTCTCGTTGAGATCGGCATAATGCGGATCGAGCGTCATCAGCTTCAGCTGCGTCCCGATGCGCAACTCCTCCGCCATCGCCGTCGTTGCCGCAAGACCGGGGGAGAATACGGTCGCGATTGCTAGCGCCAGCAAAAGCGACCGGAATTTACGGATGAATTGCATTACGTCGTTCCCTTCTTTTTTGGTTTATTCAGCATTCCTTCAATGCGACGAGGAGTTGTCTCGACGCACACACCATCCTTTCCGCGACACGCTCCAATGGCGCCGCTGGTTAGGAATTCCTAATTATGAATTGCATACTCTGTAGTGGTATACTCTACATTGCATAACGCGATAAGCATGAAAAGCGGAAATTTCGCTTAATTTTCACGAGCGTTCGATCAGCCTCGGTTTAGAGAATGCGAATGTGAACGACGCGACTGCGGACGACATCGAACTTCGGACTTTAAACGGGCGACCTGGATCAGCGATCACGACCGGGGAGGGAGAATACGCCGTTCATCGCAAGGAGATCGATTAGCATCGCACTGAGCTGCGGCCAGGGAAATTCCTCGCTATCAGACCGCGGTGCCCCACGTTTCAAGATACAATGCAGCTTTGCAGCGGCAGCGACAGTCGACATTGCCGGCGCTTCCGACAGCTCGGCGGCCAATTGCTCCTCAACGATCGATGCTTCGCTTTCCGCTTGCTTCGCCCGGCTGTAACCGACCGATAGGTCTGCGGCATCCCACCGCCGTCGCTTGGCAAGCAATTCGGCCGCTGCATTTGCACGCGCATCGGCGAAATTTACGCCTCGAAGCTTGTCCTGAATTTCTTTGATGGTGGACACAACAGCCACCCCGCCGTGATCGGCAAGTTGGATCTCCACTCTTGCAGCAGGAACCATGGCAAATAGCGTGCTCTCGAGTTCCTGCTGCTCGCAACTTCGATGGCCGAGCTCCCGGAAAGCAAGCATCCAGGCTTTCCACCTTATCAGAACAACGTCGCGAACGCCGGCAACCCGGCGTTCCTGATCCGCGATATTCCTGGCCAGAAACCACTCTGTTGTTTGTAAAGGGTTTCTGCACGTGATTGCAGGCAAAGTTCTGCTATTCTCAGAATCAGCCATGATCCGAGCTCCAGACAGCTAGGGTTTGGTTAGACTGCGCCCGATGCTCCAACATGGGGTGCAGTCACCGCAAAAATATAGGGCAGCCAAGAGATAGCAGAACACGCACGAATGATCAATTTGAAATCAGATGATAATTACGAAATCACTGGTGCGCAGATTCGGGCCGCGCGGGGTCTCGTCCGCTGGAGCGCGCGAGAGCTAGCGAATGCGGCTGCCGTGGGTGTTGCGACCGTAAGTCGAGCAGAAGTGCAAGATGGACGTCCTTCTATCACCACCGCCAATTTGAAAGCGATCCAGCAGGCGCTCGAGCATGCCGGTATAGAATTCATTCCGACGAACGGCGGCGGGGTTGGGGTTCGATTTAGAAATCCTTAAGGTCCGCTGAATCAGGATAAGAACGTTGAGTGCGTCAATTGTAACCGTCCGTCACCGTTGCTCACTCCGACGTCAATTATCTCAGGCAGTCTGCAGAGCCAATGAGCGAGCGGCTTCCCTCCCTCATGGTCTTCCACCGATGGACATTGAAGAACGCCATTTCTGACTATACATTGCCCCCACATCAGCGGCTCTGTGGGATTAAGGTGTACCATGGGTCTCGCACGATATGCAGACGACGGATTGTTCGCACTGCGCAAGATCGCTGATGCGTTTCGCACGAGTATCGAAGAAATCGCCCGCGCCGCAGGTCTTGGAAGAGATGCGCACGCGGTCACGAAGGACTTGCGTAGACCGTCACAGTCAAAGTGAGTGGAGGCAACAAAGCATTTGAACGGCCACACCGAAAAGGCGTGGCCGTCTTGTAAAGCGATTGCCGACCCGACCGGTAAGAGTGTCAAGACGATTCAGCGTGCCGTCGATGAGCTCGTGACCCTAGGTTGGTTCGAGATCCGGCCCGGAAATGTCATTGGGCACAACACGGAGTATCGTCCCTCAGCGGCATCAATTTAACGCGCATCGGATGCTCCCGAAAAGACGGATAGAGTTGTCACCCTTTAAGCCAGCAAAGGCGGACACATTCTTCCGTGAAGGCGGTCAGATGTGACTGCCGAAGGAGGGCAGACATGTCCACCAAACCTAGAGCAAGAAAAAACAATAAGCCTAACCCGCGCGAGGGCGCCCCGCCGCGCGTCCCGACGCGGCCAGCTCTCCCGCTCGTTTCCGTCGCTGAGACCAAAGCCAAGCAGATCGAGCCATAGCGCAACTGGTTCAGTCGTCACGGCTTACCTTCACTCGAAGCTATGGGTGTTCTGACGACGATAGCCCAAAACACAGGTTATGTCTTGCCGGGATACTGGGCGCCGGATGAGACATGCTCGATAGCGTTGGAATGGCTCTCATTTTTCAAACACCGTCGGGACTACTTGGCCGATCAACAAGCTCAGAAGCAGAGCTTTCAAAGATTCCAATTTCGGCGGGAAGCTTGAAGGCGACAAGCATACGGGGTGAGGATTTACCTCAAAATGTCAGTAGGGTAGGTACGTGGTACGATTTCGTCTATCTAGCGTGTTAAGCGAAAGACGCTGATGTAGTAGGGGTCTCAACCAACATATGTGGCGCAACGCACAGTAATAGCTTAATTACGCCAACCCGCCCTTTGAGTTTAGCGCGACTGCCGGTATCTGAACACCGCCTGTAAATTTGTGGGAATTGATATCAATGTCCGTAGAAGAAAAAACACTTGTCCTGATCCCGGCGCGCATGGCCTCAACGCGCTTGCCGAACAAGCCGCTCGCGGACATCGCCGGCGTGCCGATGATCATTCAGGTGGCAAAGCGCGCGCAAGAGGCGAAGGCCGGACGCATTGTCGTCGCCGTCGATGATCAGAGCGTTTTCGATGTGGTCAAGGCCGCCGGCTTCGATGTCGTCATGACGCGTCAGGATCACCAGTCCGGTTCCGACCGCATTTACGAGGCGCTGCAGAAGGCCGACTCCGACGGCAAGGCAGAGTTCATCATCAATGTTCAGGGCGACCTGCCGACGATCGAGGCGGACGTGGTTCGCGCATCGCTGCGCCCGCTGCTCGACAATGCCTCGACCGATATCGCGACGCTGACCGTCAAAATCACCGACGAACATGAAAAGACCAATCCAAACGTCGTGAAGATCGTCGGCTCGCCGATCTCCAATACGCGGCTTAAGGCGCTTTATTTTACCCGCGCGACCGCCCCTTATGGTGACGGTCCGCTCTATCATCACATCGGCCTCTATACCTACCGACGTGCCGCGCTAGAAAAGTTCGTGTCGCTCGGCCCGTCGCCGCTGGAGCTTCGCGAGCGGCTGGAGCAACTCCGGGCGCTTGAAGCTGGAATGCGCATAGATGCCGAGATCGTTCATTCGATCCCGCTCGGTGTCGATACACCCGCCGATCTCGAAAAAGCCCGCGCCATATTGGGTCGCAGCTAGCGACCTTTGATTGCTTAAGAGTTACAGATCACGCCACTCCGACCCGCAACAGATCGTGGAAATGCACGATACCGACGGGTCGCTTTTCCTCATCGACCACCAGAAGCGCGCCGATGCTGTGCTTGTTGAGGAGCGCCATCGCAGCCGTCGCCAGCGTCGCCCTGCTGACCGTTTTCGGGTTTGCGGTCATCACCTCATCCACGGTCATTATGCTGAGATTTCCGTCGAGATGACGGGCGATGTCGCCATCGGTCAGCACGCCGCAGATACGTCCCTCGTCATCGATCACGCCGACACAACCGAACCGCTTGGCCGAAAGCTCGTGAAGGGCGAGCGGCATCGAGGCACCCTTTTTCACCAGCGGCAGACGGTCACCCGTATGCATCAGGTCGCTGACATGGGAAAGCATCGCACCGAGCTTGCCGCCCGGATGATAGACACGGAAATCCGCGGCCGAAAAACCGCGTGCTTCGAGCAGGGCAACGGCGAGCGCATCACCGAGCGCAAGCTGCAGCAAGGTCGATGTCGTCGGCGCCAGCCCATGAGGGCAGGCTTCCTGCGCCTTCGGCAGCAGAAGAACGATGTCGGCTTCACGCGCAAGCATCGATGTCTCGCCCGAGGTCAATGCGATCAGCGGGATGGAAAAACGGCGGGTAAAGGAAACGATGCCTTGCAGCTCGGCGGTCTCACCGCTCCAGGACAGTGCCAGCACCACATCGCCCGGCGCAATCATGCCGAGATCGCCATGATTTGCTTCGACGGGATGAACGACGAAAGAGGGCGTGCCGGTCGAGGCGAGGCTGGCCGAAATCTTGCGGCCGATATGCCCGCTCTTGCCGACGCCGGTGATCACGACTCGACCATCGATTTTGCCAATCGTCTCCACGGCCTGCCGGAAAGCCAGCCCGAGACCGTCCTTCAGCGCCTCTTCAAGAGCGTTAAGCCCTTGTTGCCCAAAAGAAATCGTTCGCAAGGCGGAATCGACGACATCGTGCTCGACGAGTTGTAATGCGCGATTGATCATTGGGAAAGCCGTAGTTCCTTTAGCTTCACGTCTATGGTTCATCGAGAGTTCAGGCAGCCTTGGCCACCGCATCGAAAGCCATCAGCTTTTCCAGAAGCCGAGGCATGTCTTTCAGATGCACCA
>NZ_JAFLMY010000095.1:0-272 GCF_017313375.1 Agrobacterium sp. Ap1 | reverse complement strand
CCTGTAGCTCAGTTGGTTAGAGCACACGCTTGATAAGCGTGGGGTCGGAAGTTCAAGTCTTCCCAGGCCCACCATTCGCTTTTTAGTGGATGTTGGACGCGGTGACGGATTTGACCTGCTGGATGGGTTTTGCGGAAAATGGTGTTGATGAACGGGCTTTGACTGATCTTGTCAGTTCGGGCTGTTCCCAAGAGATTGGGGCTGTAGCTCAGCTGGGAGAGCACCTGCTTTGCAAGCAGGGGGTCAGCGGTTCGATCCCGCTCAGCTCCACC
>NZ_JAFLMY010000094.1:0-272 GCF_017313375.1 Agrobacterium sp. Ap1 | reverse complement strand
AGATGAACCTTCCCGTGCTTTTTAGAACATAGATGGCGCCAGTCAGGCGACCATCGCAACGTAATACGCCACGGAATATCCTCGGATATCGGATGGTATGGCGAAAACCGCCGACTACGTTTCTCTTTCTTCAAGAAGACAATTGCCGCAAAGCTCGGTGTCCAGGATGTGGGGTTTTAAACCTTGCAGGTGAATGGGCCTGTAGCTCAGTTGGTTAGAGCACACGCTTGATAAGCGTGGGGTCGGAAGTTCAAGTCTTCCCAGGCCCACCA
>NZ_JAFLMY010000024.1:0-56455 GCF_017313375.1 Agrobacterium sp. Ap1 | reverse complement strand
TTCTCGGCGCTCCGAAATCTCTTCGTCACCCCGCATCACAAACGATCCGCCCTGGCCACGCATATTCACCGCACCCGCGCAATAGCGCATTGGAAAGCCGTGACGGGCGCGATTGCCTGATCTCGGAGAGCCGCAGGCGTAGTTCGATCACCGCTCGATAACGTGACAACTCCCACGTTACCGCTCTTTGCCGCGGAGGCCGACCGCGAGATGGTGCCGATCGCCGAGACGAATGAGCCCGGGTCAGGCTAGGAGCGGATCAAACTCGCACGACGGTAGTGGCAGCCGCGACTAAACATTCATCATCGTGGATCAAGGTGTCCAAGGGTGCATTGCGCAACCACCTCCTGATTTAACAAAAAACAAACCTCGCCAATGACGGAAATTTAGACGACTATGCCTATAGAGTAGTAGCCTAAGGGATACGGTTTCGCGGTCAAATCAGAGGAGCCTACGATGTCCGACACGCTTTACCGCTTCACAATATCACCCAACGGCCCCGTTTTCGATCTCCCGATCTATGTCGCCCTTGAGGAGGGTATCTTCGAGAAGAACGGCTTGAAAGTCGAGTTCGTCGACAAGTACGATCCGGCGAGTTCATCCCAGGATCCGTTCAAGCGTCAGAAAGAGGCGCTCTATGAAGCGGGTGTGGCATCGGCCTACAATCTCTGCGAATGGGCTGGCCTCGACCGTTCGGAAAAGAGCAGCCGTGGCAGCCAGGTCTTCGGATTGCGGCCGGCGGTCGCGGCGCAGGCGATCATCACATTCGACGAGGATATCCAGGAGCCGCGTGATCTCGAGAACGTCGCCGTCGGTATCAACGAACTGACCGGATCCCACTACACGACCCTCCAGCTTCTGGAAGGTGCCATCCCGCGCGACACGATCATCGTCGAGCACGCTGGCCCGCCCCATGAGCGCTACCAGTCTCTCAAGGACGGCAAGTTCAAGGCAATCGCGATCATGGAACCATTCATCAGCCTGGCGCTGAAGGAAGGCGCTCATATCGTTGCGGTCAATTTCTACCGCGGGGCCGAGGTGATATCTCCGGACGTGCCGGCCGACAAGCGCGAGACGTATGTCGCGTCCGTCAACGCGGCAGCGGATCTAATTCGGGCCGATTTCAACAGATACAAGCATCACGTCGTCGCAGAACTTAATGGACGGCTTGCTCCAGAGGAACTCGCCTCTCATTTCGTCCATTACGCACACTCGCGGCCGCTCGATGAAAAGCGCTTCGATTACACCTACGAATGGATGAAGACCTGGAACCTGACAAAGGGAACGAGCGAATACAAAAGGCTCGTTGCCTGATGACGTCGTTCCAGAAAATCGGAAACATCGGCGGCCCTGCATTGGGCCGTCGGCAGGTGATGATGGGTCTGGCAGCAACTGCCGTCACATCGGGCCTGTTTTCGCCGGCGATCGCCAGAGCGGCAGACCGTTTGCCAGTCCGCATGAGCAAGGCCGGACCGGGTACCGCAGGCACGATCCAGGACGACCTCGTTGCGAAATTCCCCGAACTCGATCCCGGACTCGATATCGACTGGATTGATGGCTCCCCAGGACAGTTCCAGATGTTGCTCATCAGCGGAGCGCTCGATTGCGGTCCGTTCGGCGCGCTCGGCCTGGCAGAAGCTGCACAGAAGGGCGCGGAACTCGTGATTTTCGGATCACGCCTGAACAATCACGGGTCATGGATCGTGAAGGGCGACAGTCCGTACCAGCATCCGTCGGACCTCAAGGGCAAACGCATCGCGACGCAATTGCCGACGAGCGACACCTATCGGCATGCTCGAATGGCCGCGGCCCTCCACAAGCTGGACCTGGAGAAGGATTTTCAGGTTTCATTCGGGCCGTCGGTATCGAATGTCGCCCTGTTCAACAGAGGTGACGTGGATGCCGTGATTTCGATCGAGCCTGTCTCGACGCAGTTGATTGCGCAGGGGCATCGCGAGATCGCGCAGGTAGCGGATCAGTGGCGAGATGCGACCGGCGACAGCGCCACGCTTTCGCTTGTCGGTGTATCCGCGTCCGCCAGGTGGGTCGACGAAAACCAAGAGACAGCTCGGCGCGTTGCGCAGATGACGCTCGGGGTAAACAAGCGGTTTGTTTCAGAACCGTCGCTCATCCGAGATCCTGCAATACAGGCTGGGATGGGTCTGAAGAACTCATCCGAGGAGCTTCTCACGCTTCTCGAAGAGCGTCTTCCGAGGGTCTATGCAACGGAATGGAATGAGGCTGTTATCAATGACTTCAATCGACAGCTCGAAGTCGCGATCGATCTCAAGATCGTCGAGAGCCGGCCGAACTACAGCTACACTCGGGTTCTCTAGCCATTCCGTCCTTGGGGCGTTGGGGCTGCCCATCACTTTCCTTGCTCTGCTGACGCTGGGCTGGGAAGTGATGGCGCGGCGCCTGGCCAATCCATTGGTCCCGGATGTGGCAGAGGTGGCGACGGAACTGGTCGCCATCTTCGCCAGCGGCATTTTTTTCAGCCACATGGCGATCACGCTTGGAAGGGTGGCGCTCGGATTTCTGGTTGCGTTTGTCGTGTCGCTTATCCTTGGCATCTGCATGGGGCGCAATCGATACGCCCGACAGTTCTTCGAGCCAGCGATCCTGATCGGGCTTACCGTGCCCGGCCTGGTATGGGCGCTTCTCTGCGTCACCTGGTTTGGCATTTCGCTGACGACATCCACTCTCGCAGTGGCGCTGAGCCTTTCTCCGCCCCTGACATTGAGCATCGCGCAGGGCATAAAGACAGTGAATGCCGATCTCCAGGAGATAACCGCGGTCTACCGCCTTTCCATCTGGTCCCGGCTACGGTTCCTTTTCCTTCCCACGCTCACGCCATTCCTTTTGAACGGAATTCGCATCGGCCTGTCCATGGGCTGGAAGGTTATCGTACTTGTCGAGATTTTCGGTCTGTCGAGCGGTGTCGGCTACCGCTTGAATACCGAATACAGCGCCATGAATGTGGCCGGTGTCCTTGCATGGACGATCGGTTTCGCAGGGGTCATGGCACTACTCGAATACGGGGTGATCGGAGGCATCGAACGATATGTGACCCGCTGGCGGCGGGTGGCGACGGTTTAAGGAGCGCTTGCGATGGATCAGATCACTAACCGTGCAATAATTCCTCCTATTGATCTGAAGGACGGCGGTCTGACCGTGGAGGGCGTCTCCAAGTCCTATGAGGCCAAAGGAGACACTACGGAAGTTCTGCGGGATATCTCGTTCAATGTGGGTGAGGGGGAAATCCTTGGCATCGTTGGCAGGAGCGGGTGCGGCAAGTCCACATTGCTCAAGCTGATCGCTGGACTGGATCGTGATTTCGACGGACGCATCACGCTGGATGGCCGGGAGGTTATTGGCCCGGGACTCGAACGAGGGGTGGTATTTCAGGAACCGCGCCTTTTCCCTTGGCTGACGGTCGAACAAAACGTTGCGATCTCCATCCATGAAACCCGAATGCCCTCAGGTGAAAAGCAGGAACTCGTCGCGAGCAATCTTGCCTTGGTTGGACTGGCTGGGTTCGAGACGAAGTTTCCCCACCAGATCTCTGGTGGCATGGCCCAACGTGCGGCTCTGGCCCGCGCTTTGACCTCACGACCATCACTACTTCTGCTTGATGAACCCTTTGCTGCCCTGGACGCTCTGACGAAGATGCAGTTGCAGGATGAGGTCATCCGGATCTGGCAAAGCCGGAAGATGTCGATCGTCCTGATCACACACGACATCGACGAGGCGATCCATCTCTGCGACCGCGTCATCGTGATGTCCCCACGTCCTGGAGAAATCAAGTCCGTCACCTCCGTGGAAATTGCGCGGCCCAGGCCACGAGTGGGCATAGCCGCTGACGCAATCCGATCGCGTCTGATGTCGGATCTCGGGCTTTTCTAATCAAACCGAACGTCGCAGTCGCAGTGCTCTGCTGTTCGCAATCCGCATCATCTCTCAGTCAGTATCTGTCTGTTCGCCTTGGAAATCACTCGATTTTCCCTAGATCAGACATTCGCATGAAACATCAAGGAGTAGTTCATGACGTCAGCTCGCCACATCGTCCTAGCAAGCAGGCCGACCGGTCAGCCAGGACAGGATAACTTTCGTCTGGAGGAGTTCGATCTTCCAGAGGCTAACGAAGGCGACGTCACTGTCAGATCACTTTATCTCTCCCTCGATCCCTACATGCGCGGCCGCATGAGCGATGCCAAGTCGTATGCAGCGCCGGTTCCCGTCGGTGGCGTGATGGAAGGGGAGGCGATTTCCGAAGTGGTCAAATCGCGACACAATGACTTTGCGCCTGGCGATTTAGTCCGTGGTCGTACCGGGTGGAGCAGCGGTGCCGTGATCAACGGCGATCAGCTTCGGCGCGTCGAGACCCATGGTGCGCCGATTACGACGTCGCTCGGTTCGCTTGGCATGCCTGGCTTCACGGCTTGGAGCGGATTGAAATTCATCGGAAAGCCCAGGCAGGGAGAGATTGTTGCAGTTGCAGCCGCTTCCGGACCCGTCGGATCGATGGTCGGTCAGCTTGCAAGACTTGCGGGAGCCCGAGCCATCGGCATCGCCGGCGGTCCTGAGAAATGCGCTTTCGTGAAGGACGAACTTGGCTTCGATGCTGTGGTCGATCACCGCTCGGACAGCTTCGCTTCGGATCTGCAGGCTGCTTGTCCCGACGGTATCGACGTTTATTTCGAAAACGTTGGCGGGCACGTCTGGAATGGCGTCTTGCCGCTTCTCAACCAGTTTGCCCGCGTTCCGGTCTGCGGTCTCGTCGCGCACTACAATGGGTCAGGTTCCGCCGATACCGACCAGCTGCCGGCGACCATGTCGACGATCCTTAGACGGAGCCTCCTTGTTCGTGGCTTCATTCAGACCGAGTTCGCAGCTGATCATTTTGACGAGTTTTTGAATGAAGTCGGCCCACAGGTGGCTTCAGGCAAAATCAGGTACCGGGAGGACATTGTCGACGGTCTCGAGAATGCGCCAGAAGCCTTCATCGGCATGCTGTCCGGGGGGAATTTCGGCAAGTTGATCGTCAAGATCGCCGAGTAAACTGATCGGAAAAGCCGAGAGGACTGAATGACAAAGATCGCGATTTTGGACGATTACCATAACGTTGCTCTGCAGACTGCGGACTGGTCTGCCGTCCAGGCACGAGCGGATGTCATTGTCTTTAATGATCACGTGGCGGATGCGGAGGCACTTGTCGCCCGGCTGGAGCCGTTCGACGCAATCTGCGTGATGCGCGAGCGAACCCCACTGCCGCGATCAGTGCTTGAGCGCTTGCCCAGCCTTCGCTTTATAGCATCCACAGGCGCCCGGAATGCGTCGATCGATCTTGAGGCCGCTCGCGATTTCAATATCACGGTGTCGAGCACCGGAGCCAATGGCAGCGGCGCGCCTGAGCTGACCTGGGCGCTAATCCTGGCTGCCGCAAGGCAGATCCCTGCCGAGGTGGAGTCTCTTCAGTCCGGAGGATGGCAGACGACAGTCGGTCGTGACCTCAATGGCAGCACGCTTGGCATTATTGGGCTTGGCCGGATCGGATCGCAGATTGCGCGCGTCGGGACGGCGTTCGGCATGAACGTCATTGCATGGAGCCAGAACCTGACGGAAGAAACGGCCCGAGCCGCAGGTGTCACCCGTGTAAACAAGGAGGAGCTGCTTCGGAGGTCAGATTGGGTCACCCTCCATCTCGTCCTCTCCGATCGCTCGCGAGGTGTGGTCGGTCGTGACGAACTCGCTCTGATGAAGCGGACGGCTTGGCTCGTGAACACGTCGCGTGGCCCGCTCGTCGATGAGGATGCACTCGTTGCAGCTCTCACCGACAACAAGATTGCGGGTGCCACCATAGATGTGTTCGACCACGAACCTGTTCAACGTGGGCACCGCCTGATATCGCTTCCCAATGTGATTGCGACACCCCATATCGGTTTTGTCACCGAGCGATCGTTCCGGATTTTCTATCGAGAGACTGTCGAGAACATACTGGCGTGGCTCGACGGTGCTCCGATCAGATCCCTTTAGGACGATCAAGCCGCTGAATATGAGAATCGGCGATTTTCCTGAAGCCCATTCATCACAATAATGGGTCACCGGTTCGAACCCATTCAAGACCCGGGATGAATAGGTCGCTAAACCACCTAAACCCACTGCAAGCACATACTTTAATATCCTATAGATCGCGTGCTTCCTGCTGCAGCAACGTCACGAAATATCGGACCGCAGGCGATACAAAGCTGCGTGCGCGATGGCTGATGACGAACTGTCGATGCATCGTGGTTTGCTCGTTCACCAGTTCCACGAGCGGGCGCCGGGCTGTCAGGTTTCGCCGTGACATGAAGCTCAGCAAGTCTGTTTCCGCAAGGATATAGGGGGCGGGTACCAGCGGTGCAGCGGTCACCGTTGGCTGAGGGGCTGGCAGACCCTTATCGGCAAATACCTTTTCGAGCCATTGGCGGATAGAAACTGTCGGTGTCGGCAAAACCCAGCCGAACTGTAGCAGTTCGGAAAGTGTCGATGTTCGTCCGGCCAGAGGATGCCCTTCGCGGGCAACAACAACCACCGTGTCCGACAGAAGCGGCGCCGATACGATCAGCCCGTCGGAGATTTCCTTGCGGTCCGGCACGATGATGACGTCGATCGCGCCTGCCCGCAGAGCATCTTCCAATGCGTCGTCCATGCCGACACGGATCAGAACCTTGAGGTCCGGCGCCCGTTCCTGCATTGCGCGACAGACCGACGGCAGGAAAAACGAAGCGATCGAGCCAGAGCAGCCTATGCGCACGGTGCCGGCAATCCCGCTGCTGTAAGACGACACCTCACGACGTATGTCGAGCAAATCCTGTTCAAGCAACTGATACCGTTCGCGCAACAGGTGCCCGGCCTCCGTCAGGGCAATGCCGCGTCCGGCGCGCTCGAATAGATGCACATCGTAAATCGCTTCCAGCCGCTGGATGCATTTCGACAAGGCGGGCTGCGAAATATGCAGTTCTTCCGCCGCCTTACCCAGATGACCGTGTTCCGAAACCTTGAGGAAATAGCGGATGTCGCGGATGTCCATCGATAACTCACAGTTATGAGACGTTGAATATTTGCAAATAGACTTAGCAAAACGCAACGTCAATATTCCCTTCGCCGGAGGAAGAACACCTGCCGGAAAATGATTCAAAATCGGGAGTTATGGATCACCGGGAGGAACCGCAGCTGATCCATAGTCTGGAAGATGGCGACGGAGAGTCGCTGGGAGGAAACTTTGATCGCCAGTTTTGGCTATCTGATGATAGCGTCATTCCTGCTTCTCGTGATCAGGAAACATATTTCTGTATTCGCAGGCCTCGTTGCCGTTTCCATCGTGTTCGGCGGTGCCGCAGCGCTTTGGAACGTCGGGTCGATAGAGCCGATCTTTGGCTGGTTCCGTGATGGCCTGTTCTATACCGTCAACCAGGCAGGCAAGGTCAGCCTCGGCACGATCAACCCGACGATCATGATCTTGTTCGCGATCATGTATTTCTCGATCATGATGAATGTCGGGCTTTTCGATCCGCTCTGCACCTTCCTCATTCGACGCGCCAAGGGCGATCCGCTCAAGGTGCTGATGGTTACGGTTTTCGTCACCTCGGTCGTCACGCTGGACGGCGACGGCACCACGACCATTCTCATCATCACCAGCGCCTTCGTGCCGCTCTATCGCCGCATGAACATGAAGCTCTCCAATCTGGCGATGCTGATCATCCTGCCGACCGGGCTTGGCAACTGCCTGCCATGGGGTGGTCCGCTGGTGCGCGCCGCGGCCGTTCTGAAGGTCGAGGTCAACGAGCTCTTCATCCAGATCCTGCCCATTCTGGCGGTGTCGCTGATCTATATTTTCGTGCTTGCCTATTTCATGGGGAAGAAGGAGCGCAAACGTCTCGGTTACGATCCGAAGTCGTCCGAGCAGCTCGATCCGGCCCAGATCGCAGAGATGGTCAATGTCATTCTCGACAATGACAAGGAACTGAAGCGTCCGCGCCTTTTCCTCTTCAATCTGGCGCTGACCGTCGCAACCCTGGTTGCCGTACTGATGGGCTGGGTCAGCGGTGCGCTTGCCTTCACGATCGCCACGGCCATTGCGCTGGCGGCCAACTATTCCGCTGCCGAACAACGCGAACGCATCACGGCAAATGGTGGTGATGCAATCGCCGTCACCTCGATCATCATCGCGGCGGGCTTCTTCCTCGGCGTGCTCAACGGTAGCGGCATGTCGACTGCCATCGCCGAGACGCTCACCTACCTCATCCCGGAATCGCTGGGCGGCCATATCGGTCTGATCTTCGCCTTTGTCGGTGCGATCGCCTGCTACGCGCTGCCTATCGACGCCTATTATTTCGGGATCCTGCCGGTGATCGCACCGATCGGAGCGAAATACGGCCTGACACCACACGAGATCGGCATGGCCTCCTTCATGGGGCAGGCGATCCGCTACGGCTCTCCGACCGTCGCATGGCTGTTCCTACTGATGGACCGCACGGAGATGTCTTTCGCCGAGTACCAGAAGGAATTCTTCAAATACTCCATCCCGATGTTCTTCATCTTCCTTGTCGTCGCCATTTTGACCGGCGTGCTCCCGATCTGATCGGGGGCGTTCAAATCACAAAAGGACAAAACATAGTATGAAAACCATTGGCTTTCTCGGCTTCGGCGAAGCCTCATTCAATATCTCCGAAGGTCTGCGCGACGAGGGTTTGAGCGGTATCCGCGCATTCGATGCCGGCTGGCAGCGCGAGCCTTATGGCGCAGTGGTGCGAGAACGTGCCGAGCGCGCAGGCGTGGTGCTGGAAAACTCCGCCGAAGACCTGATCGGCAAAGTCGATATCGTCGTCTGCTCGATCAGTGCCAACATGGCCGTGCCGGTCGCTCAGCAGGTGGCATCTTCGCTGCGCCCGGACCAGATCTATGTCGATCTCAATTCGGCCGGGCCGGATACCAAGGTCGAGGTCGAAAAGATCATCGCTCATCATGCCACTTTTGTTGATGTGGCCGTCATGGGCACCGTGCCCGGCAACCGCCACAAAGTGCCGATGCTGGCCGCCGGCAAAGGCGCCCAGGAAATCGCTGAGTATCTCAACGGTTTTGGGGCCAAGGTGACCGCGCTCGAAGGTCCGGCCGGCAAGGCATCGGCTTCAAAAATGTTCCGCAGCATTTTCATGAAGGGCTATGTGATGCTGCTTCTGGAGGCGGTGGTCGCAGGACGCAAGTTCGGCCTCGAAGACGACGTGCTCGTTTCGATCCGCGACACCATCACCGGTGGCGATTTCCTGAAGCAGGTCAATGATCTGATTGCCCGTGGCGTCATCCATGCCGAGCGGCGCGAGCACGAAATGGACGAGGTCATCGCCACACTCAACAGCCTCGATGTCGATGCCACCATGTCGGTTGCCACCAAGAACAAGCTCGCATGGTGCGTAAGCCAGGGTTTCCGTGAACATTTCAATGCGCAGCCACCGGCCGATTACCACGACATTTTCGCCGTTCTCGCCCGTTAAGCGCTCCAGAAAGGATCAAAAGATGTCCAATGTCGGATTTCGTATCTTCACCCAAATCAACCGTCCGGAACCGTCGCTGATCGAAGGTTTTCGTGGTGTGCCGGCGGCCAATATCGGCGATTGCCTCAATCGCTCCTCGCAGCTTGATGCCCGCATTTCGAAAATTTCAAAGGGCAATGTGCTCGGACCTGCATTCACGGTAAAAAGCCGCGCCGGCGACAACCTGCTTTTGCACAAGGCGCTGGACATGGCGCAGCCGGGCGATGTCATCGTGTTCGATGCGCATGGCGATCTCACCAATGCCATTACCGGCGAGCTGATGATGCAGACTGCGGTGCGCAAGAAGCTCGGCGGCGTGATCATCGATGGTGCGATCCGCGATCTGGCGACGCTGCGCGAAATGGATCTCCCGATCTTTGCAGCGGGCGTTACGCCGGCAGGTCCCTACAAGGATGGTCCGGGTGAAATCAACGTGCCCGTTTCCATCGGCAGCGTTGTCGTCCATCCCGGTGACATCATCGTCGGAGATGATGATGGGATCGTTGTGGTGCGTCCGGCCGATGCTGCCGATATCGCTGCCAAGGCGCGCAAAAAACACGCAGCCGAAGAAGAGAAGATGGCTTCGATCAAGGCCGGCACGCTCAACACGGACTGGATCGACAAGGAACTGTCGGCCAAGGGCTGCGAAATCATCGACGGCGTTTACCAGTAAGAGGCGCCGAAACAGACTTTTCCCATTTGCGTTACGAATTGCGGATGTTATCAGTTTTTCCGGCGCAGATGATCGACCGATATCGCGTCAATACTCGCGACACCCAGCAGCGCCATGTTTCGCTGCAGCTCCAAGTGGATGATCTCTGCCGTTTTCATGACACCCGGCATTCCGGCGACTGCGGCGAAGCTCTTCTTCCTGGTGGCAATCGCCCCGTCTCGCTGCTGACCTACGAGGCGACCACCAAATTGAACGACGCTTTTCCAAGCTGAAGCGGACCGGAAAAGGATATTCGTTTGGATCAATGGCTCGTCCTTCTGAGCGTCGCTCTAGCCGCAGGTGCGCTGAGCGGACTGGTTGGCACCGGAGCCAGCCTTCTGCTTCTGCCGGTTCTTGTGCCAATGTTCGGCGCGGTCGAAGCGATCCCGATCATGGCGGTGGCGGGTTTTCTCGCCAATCTGTCGCGGGCACTGGCTTGGTGGCGGTCGATCGCCTGGAAAGCGGTGCTCGCCTACGCACTGCCGGGCATGCCGGCCGCAGCGCTCGGCGCCTATACGCTCATCCACCTTCCGGCGGGATGGCCGGAAGCGATGCTCGGCCTGTTCATCATGGCGCTGGTGCCGATCCGCCGCATGGCCACGGCCAGATTTTCAACGGCCGAGATCGGCCATCTGGCATTGACCGGCGCCGTGGTCGGCTTCCTGACGGGGATATTCCTTTCGACGGGTCCGCTGAGCGTCCCGGCATTCCTGGCCTTCGGCCTTGTGCGCGGCGCCTTCATCGCAACGGAAGCGGCCGCGTCGCTTCTCGTCCAGGCCGCCAAGATCGTCAGCTTCCGGGAATTCGGCGCCATTACGGTGACAAACATGCTGCGGGGCGTCGTCATCGGTGGTGCGCTGATGGCAGGGACGTTTCTGATTCGCCCCCTCTTGGCGCGCCTTGGCGATCATCATTTCAGGACAATGATGGATGTCGTGACGCTGGTGTCAGGCGCCTCGCTTCTGGCATTCGGTCTTGGCCATCTGCTTTAGGACGTGTCGCATCTTCGCAACGGTTCGACAAAAGCATGTTCTCCCGCGAATCCTGTAAACTGGGGCGAGAAACGTACGACATGACGACAACAGCGAAATTCGGCTGCAAAAACATGACAGTAGCATGAAGGTTTTTGCGCGATGCGCTTGTGGTCGTAGAATTGATCTAAACTATTGAGGTTGAAAGGCTTCTACGACTTTCGTAGCAAGGATGTCTCCTGAGCAAGCGAGCCAGCCTTTTCCAATGAATTTAACATCCGAAAAAATTGCCGAACTATATGCTGCCGAACATGAAAGGCTTGAGCGCCAGATTTTCAGGCGCATCGGCTGCAGGGCAACTGCGGGGGATCTCGTTCATGACATCTTCCTTCGGCTGTGGGAAAAGGCGACGCAACGGAGCGGCAGCGATGCAGCCTATCTGACCAGATGCGCGCGCAACGCAACGATCGACCATGTCCGCTCCGAGCGACGGCGCAATGAATATTTCGCGCGGATTCTGCCGGAGCAGTATGCTTGGCAATATGCCTGCGAAACTGTCTCCCCACATGACGTGATGTCGGCACGTCAATCGCTCGGCAGTATCGATGATGCACTGTCCGCGCTGCCGAAGCAGACCCGGCATATCTTTCTGCTCAACCGGATTCATGGTCGAAGCTTTTCCGAAATTGCCGGCGTCTTCGGCATCTCGCAACGGGCCGTGGCAAAGCATATGGCGCGCGCGGTCGCCGCATGCGAAAAGGTCGTCTGATCACTGACGACCGCCAAGTTTTCCGGACCCCCATGACATCGCCCGAGGCCCACGAGTTTACCGAACTGCGAGAGACGGCCAGGCAATGGTTCGTGTCCCTGCTCGCCGATCCGACAGCAGCACGTTGGGCCGAGTTCGAGAAATGGGTGAATGCCGATCCGGCTCACCTGGAGGCCTATCAGGCGATCGAGGCGACCTGGTACGCCATGGAAAATCCCGGCAAGCGGCTGGCAGACAAGGAGGCGGACGAATTATCGGTCTATCTTGATGCCATGGACCGGGCCAAGCGTGATCGTAAGACAGGCAAGCGGCTCGGAACCCTGGGCATTGTCGTGGCAGCCCTGGTAGCGGGCGCTATATGGCTGGAACGTCCCGGCCTCATTCAAGACCTGCGAGCAGACTACATGACGGCGCGCGGCGAAAGGCGGACCGTGATGCTCGCGGACGGCTCCTCGGTTCTGCTCGATGCCGATAGTGCCCTAGTTGATGTTTCCGCGGCCGGAGAACGTCGGGTCAGGCTGCTCCGCGGCGGCGCATTCTTCGAAGTTGTCCCTTCCACGATCCCCTTCGTCGTGGAGGCGGCGGGTGGCCGTGTGGAGGTTCTGGGAACGGGCTTCGACGTCCGGCTTGTCGCAGATGGCGGATCGGTGACGCTTGCGCATGGGCGGGTCTCCGTCAGAACGGATGCACATGCGGGCACAACGACGCTCGAACCTGGCCAGCAGGTGAATTTCGGACCACAGGGCGTGGCCGCCGCACAATTCGTCGAACTCGGTGATGCGCTAGCATGGCGGGGAGGGCGATACACCTTCTATCGCGCGCGGCTGGCCGATGTGATCCAGGAGATCGCGCGGTATCGACGCGGACGTATCGTGATCGTGACATCCACCCTTGCCGACGAACGGGTGACTGGAAGCTTTCCGCTCGACGACACGGACGCGGCGCTGGCCTCGCTTCAGGCAAGCGTCGGTTTTGGCCTGCATCATCTGACCAGCCGCTTCACCGTAGTAAGTCCCTGATTTTTCCTGATCGATATCAGTAATTTATCAGATTTTCGGAAAAATATGCGCCGTGCCGGGTTCAGTGATCGGCCGCCTCATACGTGAATGTATCAGGAGAGTAAGGACAGCGGCATGAAAGCCGCCCGCGCTTTCGGGGACAATTGCGTAGGGGATAGTGGGCATGTCGGGATATGGAATGCGTGGGGCGCGGCTGGTTCTAGCCGCGGTTTTGTGGACGACGGTCAGCGGTGTGTCGCTGGTGCAGGCACAGCAAGCAGCGGCACGCCAGTTCAGCTTCGACATTCCGGCGAAGTCGGTCCCGCAGGCCGTCAACGATATCGGCCGCGTGACCGGGCTTGCGGTGGTTTTCCGGGAAAACCGGAACATGGCGGTCTCGGCGAAACCCGTACGGGGTTCAATGACGGCCGAGCAGGCGCTGTCCACGCTTCTCGATGGCACGGGGCTGTCTTACCGTTTCAGCAACAACCGGACGATCCAGATCTACGATCCGGCAGCTGCGCCCGACATCGGAGACGCGGCAACCGATGCCACCACGCTTAAGCCGATCGTGGTTCAGGCGGGTACTGCGACGACGGAGGGCAGTGGCTCCTACCGGGCAGAGACGGTGACGATCGGCAAGATGGCGCGCAGCCTGCGCGAGATCCCGAATTCCGTTACCGTCGTGACGCGCGAGCAGATCGACGACCAGGATCTCAACAGCGTCCAGGATGTCATCGGTGCCACCAATGGCGCAACGCTGATCAAGAACGACGACGTGAACGAGCGCACCGAACTGCAGTTCCGCGGGTTCGTCGCCAGCAGCCTGCAGGTGGACGGGAGTTCGATGTCGGCCAATAACGACGTGACCACATTCGATACGGCGATCTATGACCGCGTTGAGGTTCTGAAGGGACCGGCGGGCATCCTGCAGGGCGCTCGCGAGCCGGGCGGCACGATCAACCTCGTGCGCAAGAAGCCGACAGACGAACGGCAGATCAAGATCGATGGCGAAGTCGGCTCGTGGAACCAGCGCCGGGTGGATGCCGATATCAGTGGCCCGCTGACCGACGACGGCGGCATTCGCGGCCGCATCGTGGGAGCCTGGGACAAGGGTGATTCCTTCATCGATCTGGTCAACTACGACCGCAGGCTCCTATATGGGGCACTCGATTTCGACATCACCGACCGGACCACGCTGACGCTCGGCGGGGCATGGCAGGAAGGTGACGGACGCAATTCCCGTGGTCTGCCGGCCTATGCTGACGGTACCCTGCTCGATGTGCCCCGCTCCACCTATGCAGGCGCTGACTGGGATAGAAGCCGCACCCGATCGACGGATGTCTTCGCCAAGCTTGAGCACGAGTTCGAGGGCGGTGCGCTGTGGGACTTCAGCGCCAACTATCTCGACCGCAAGCGTGACGGAAAGATCGCTTTCGCCAATGCGGCGGTCGACCCCGCGACCGGCCTCACCGAGCTTCTGCCGGAACACCGGATGGACCGGGAAGATAACCTCAATCTCGACACGTCGGTCAGCATTCCTTTCGACGTCGGCGGGCAGGAGCAGAAAGTCGTGCTTGGAGCCGATTACCACAAGGCAACCGAACAGATGGACCGCGCCCGCGGCGACGAGGTGCCGCTCGATATCTTTGATCCGGATTATGGAATCCCCGAACCGGACTTCGAATTCAACCGCTTCGAGCAGGTCAAAAGCCGGCAATACGGTGTGTATGGGCAGGCCCAGATCAAGCCGGTGGAATGGGGCACGATCATAGCCGGCGGGCGCCTCAGCTGGTGGGAGACGCAGTCGTCGGACCGGCAGACTGGCGAGGAAACGTCGCGGGCCTCGATCGATGCTGAATTTACCCCTTATGTCGCGGGCATCATCGACATCACGGACACGACGTCGATCTACGCGTCCTATGCCTCGATCTTCGTGCCGCAGGACGCTGTCACGCGGGACAATCAGGTCATCGATCCGCGTGAGGGCAAGCAGTACGAGGTCGGGGTTAAGACTGAACTCTTCGATGGCGCAGCGAATGCCAGCTTTGCGCTGTTCCAGATCGAGGATCGCAATCGTGCCGTCACCGACCCCGCCGATGAGGACTATTCGCTCCCCTCTGGCAAGGCGCGCAGCCGCGGCTTCGAGGTGGATGTCAGTGGCGAGCTGCTGCCGTCGTGGAACGTGACGGCCGGTTACACCTACCTGACGAGCAAATATCTGGAGGATCCCGACAATTCCGGCGGCGTCTTCGAACCGCGGGCACCGAGGCATTCCTTCCGCCTGTGGAACAAGTACACCGTACCGACGGGTCGACTGGAAGGCTTGAGCATTGGTGGCGGCATCCGGGCCTTCACTGATGTCTATCGCATCGACGAGGGCGCGCGTTTCAGCCAGCCGGGATATGCGGTCGTCGACCTCCAGCTGGGCTACAGGTTCAACGACAACCTCAAGGCCAGCCTGACCGTCACCAATGTCTTCGACAAGACCTATTACCAGTCGGTCGGATACGGCGAGCGCCAGAACTATTACGGGGAGCCACGTGCGGTGACGTTCAAGCTTTCCTCGACCTTCTGAGGTTGCCGGACGTGATGCCTCATCCGCAGGAGCCGGCCGGAACCGCGACGCTGACCGCCCGGGACGTGACGTTTTCCTACGGGAAGACCGAAATCCTCAAGCGGGTCAGTGCCGCCATCGCTCCGGGCAGATTGACGGCGCTGGTCGGGCCAAACGGATCGGGCAAGTCGACCCTTCTGGCGGCCCTTGCGCGATTTCTTAGCCCCTCTTCGGGCACCGTCGAGCTGGACGGCCGGCCGATCCTGAGCCAGCCGACCAAGGCCGTTGCCCGCCGGCTGGCGATCCTTCCGCAATCCCCTCCGATGCCGGAAGGCATTACCGTCTTCGAACTGGTCTCGCGAGGCCGCTACCCACATAGCGGCCTCTTAGGCTTGTGGAGTGCCGCGGACCTTGCTGCGATCGATCACGCAATGGCGATGACTGGCGTCGGCGATTTCGCGGATCGTCCGGTCAGCGGATTGTCCGGCGGCCAGCGGCAGCGCTGCTGGATCGCCATGGCGCTGGCACAGGAAACACCCATCCTGCTGCTCGACGAGCCGACTTCGGCGCTCGACCTACGTTACCAGCTCGAAATCCTGGCGCTTCTGCAAAACCTTAGCCGCCGCCATGGCCGGACAATCGTGATCGCCATGCACGACCTCAATCTCGCGGCTTCCCATGCCGACCAGATGGTCTTCTTCAGGCAAGGCGTCGTGCACGGGGCGGGCGCGACCGGCGATGTCTGCACGGCCGCAGCGATCGAAGCTGTCTTCGACGTGGCCGTCGATGTGTTTGTCGATCCGAGAACGGCAAGGCCGGTTTTCGTGCCGAGACTGCCGGTTACGTCAGAGGGTGGCCGGGATGACTGAGAGCGCGGTTGCGGGAAAACCCCACGGGACGTTTCCGACCGCCAGGTTTCTCGTGCTGATGGGTCTCGCATGTGCTGTCGCCTGTGCCGCCGTCCTTTCAATCGCCATCGGTGCGCGGCCGATGGCTACCGGGACGATCCTGTCGGCGCTGACCGCCTACGACGCCTCGAATTTCGATCATCAGGCGCTGTTCCTGTTTCGCATGCCGCGGCTGGTCGCCGCCATCCTCGTCGGGGGGGCGCTGGCGCTGACCGGTGCACTGATGCAGGCGGTGATCCGCAACCCGCTGGCGGAACCGCAACTGCTCGGCCTTAATTCCGGCGCGGCGCTTACGGTGGTCGCGACATCGGTGGCCGGTCTCGACGCGGCCGGCCTGATCCGCCCGGCGATTGCCGCCACCGGCGCTTTCGCAGCCTTCGCGGTCGTGCTGGCGCTTTCCAGCTTCGGCCGCTCCGGTGCGACACCCCTGAAGGTAACGCTGGCCGGCGTGATCGTATCCGCCTTCGCATCGTCGGTCACGTCGGCCCTTTTGCTCGTGGATGATCAGGCATTGCAGGATCTGAGGCTGTGGCTGGCCGGCGATCTTGCCGTGCAGTCGTCGGACAATATCGCCGTCGCCGTCCCGGTGATAGCGGTCGGCGTGGTGGCTGCCTTTCTGCTCGCGCCAAGGCTTGCGGCGCTGGCGCTGGGCGACGAGGTGGCGCGGGGTCTGGGCATCAATGTCAGGACGACGCGTCTTTCAGCGCTTCTGGTAGCGGCCGTCCTGAGCGGTACCGCTGTGACGCTGGCCGGCCCGATCGGCTTCATCGGCCTGATCGTACCACATCTGGTGCGCCGCGTCATGGGAGAGAGTATCCGGCTTCAGTTCCTGGCCTGCCTGTTCGGCGGGCCGCTGCTGCTGTTGGTGGTCGACATGCTTGCGCGTCAACTGATTGCGCCGGCGGAGATCGCCACCGGCGTGGTAACCGGCGCCGTAGGGGCGCTGTTCTTCGTCATTCTAGTCGCGCGGCATGTCCGATGAGCAGATCTCGCCTAACCTCGGGATATCACAAAGCCGGCGGGGACAAGTCCTTCCTCATCTACCGGCCCGTCGGGCTAGTGGCGCTGCTGAGCCTTGCCGCGCTTCTGTTTGCCGGTGCGATTGCCGCCACGATGATCGGCAGTGCGCCGACATCGGTGCCGGCCGTTCTGTCCTGGCTCGCCGGGTCGGGAAAGAATGAGCTGCTGTCGATCATTATCGGCCAGTTGCGCCTACCGCGCATCCTCCTCGCTCTGCTTTGCGGCGCAGCGCTCGGCGCAGCGGGCGCTGCGATGCAATCGACGACACGCAACGGCCTGGCCGATCCTGGCCTGATCGGCGTCAAGGAAGGCACCGTCATCACCGTCGTTGCGATGCTGCTGTTCTTCCCGCAAATGCAGGCCTTCTGGCGCCCATTTCTGGGCCTTGCCGGAGGGGCTGCCGTCGCGATCGTCGTTATCGGCATTGCCCGTTCGCTCTCAGGCCTGCGTTTCGTGCTGATCGGGATCGGCGTCTCCTGGCTACTGTCATCGGCCATCGCCCTGTTCATGACGATGACGGCCATCAACGAGGTGCAGACGGCGATGATCTGGCTTGGGGGCAGTCTGCACGCCGCATCGTGGTCCGATCTCCGGCTTGCGCTGCCCTGGACGATCTTGGGATGTGCAATTCTGCTCGCCACGACCCGATCCGCCGATGCTGCGATGCTGGGCGACATGGCATCCGTCGGTCTCGGCATTCGTGCGCGACACCTGAACGCGGCGCGGCTTTCGGCCTCAGTCCTGCTGACATCCGCCTGCGCTTCGGTCGTTGGCGGACTGGGCTTCGTCGGCCTCATCGCGCCACATCTGGCGCGGCTCTGCTTCGGCTCGTCGCAGATGCCGCTTCTGTTCGGCAGCGCCGTGATCGGAGGCCTTCTCGTGCTTGCCGCGGATACGGTCGGTCGGTCGGCGTTTGCCCCCGTCCAGATCCCGGCAGGCATTTTGATGGCCGTGCTTGGACTGCCGTTTTTCCTCGGCCTCATGTTGCAAAGAAGGGATACGTTATGACCTCGCCAAGCTATCGCGCCGCCGCCTGCGCCCTGGCGCTCTGCTTCGGCCTGCTGCTGCCGGCAGTGCCCGCGCTGGGGCGGGTCATCACCGATGACGAGGGACGAACCGTCGAGGTTCCGGACAGGCCGCTGCGGATCATCTCGCTGGACGACGCCGACCTGACCGTGCCGCTGCTGGAGCTGGGCGTGGTTCCGGTCGCCAGCCCCGGCCGGCTGGGCCGCGACGGTCACCGTTTTTTGCGGTCCGGGCTGACGCTGACCGGGCTGGATTTCGACAATGCCGGCATGGCCTTTCTCGGATTGCAGCCGATCGACGTGGAAAGCGTTGCGGCGCTCAAGCCTGATCTGATCGTGACGTTGAAGGGGCGGCCGACGCCGGCGGAGCAATTGCAGGCGATCGCGCCGGTGGTCGTCATCGACGATATTCTGCGTGCACCGGACGGTGTCTACGATCTTTTGGCCGAGCTGACGGGACGCCACCAGCAGCTCGCCATCCTGCGGCGACGGTACGAGGCGCAGGTCCAGCAGCTGCGCAGGTTGGCAGGCGACAATCCGCCCGTGGTCTCGGTCATCTCCGCGACCTCCGACCGAAAGATCAGCGTCGAGCGAAGTTATGGCAGCATAGGACTGGCGCTGCGCGCTGCAGGCTTTCCGTCACCGAAGCTGACCGAGGCGATCGCCGAGAATTCCGGCGCCATGTTCAGCCCGGAAGCCCTGCCCGAGTTCGACGCCGACGTGATTTTCGATACGTTCCGCAACGACCGCCAGGAGACGGCGAGAGATGCGAAAAAGCGGATGGAGGCGCTGATGCCGGATTATTGCCGGTTCCTGCGCGCCTGCCGCGAGGGTCGCTACTATTTTCTGCCGCGGGACGAAGCCAAGTCGACGACCTATGCCGCACGCATGATGGCGATTGCAGTGCTGACCGGGATCATTTCGTCATTTCGCTAACCTGACTGCCTGCCTGACAAAAGAATGATGGCAAAGTAGGCAGCATAGGTTCACATCCCTTCAAGGCGAAAGCGCGGCACATTAGCGTGTGATAGGAGGTCTAAATCTCGATGTCCTCTAGTTATCCATCGCTCAGGACACTCTGCAGACTGTCTAACGTAAATGGCTTCGATAGTTGAAGAGCATCTAAAATCCCCGAAACCGACTTGGCACTTTCATCCCCGCTTGCGAACACGATGCGCACGGTTGGCCACCGGTCGCGGACCATCCGTGCCAGATCAGTGCCAGACATTTGTGGCAGGCCCACGTCAGTCAGTAGAACGTCGATCCTTTCGCGTTCCAAGATATCGAGTGCATCTTCGGCCGAACCCACTTCGTGCACGACGTAGCCGAGCTCATCCAACATATCGGCTGTCGCCATCAGGATCAGAGGTTCATCCTCAACGACAAGCACATGGGCTGGCACAGTCGGGGATGCTATCTGTTTGTCCGGTTGAGCGTGTGGGGTTTGGTCAAGGCGTTCCAACGCAATTTGCTGCTGCTGCGCATTCGTCAAAACATGACGTACCTTGCGGGCCAAGGCCTCTCGCGTGTAGGGCTTGGATAAAAGCTCGACGCCCGCATCCAATCTCCCGCCATGCACGATTGAATTTTCCGTATAGCCAGAAGTGTAAAGCACCGCCATTCCCGGGAATAGCGCCTTGGCTTTTCTTGCAAGCTCTGTGCTGCGCATCGGCCCAGGCATCACGACGTCGGTGAATAGTAAGTCTATCTCAACCCCGCTGGTCACGATAGCAAATGCGGATTGCGCGTCGTTTGCTTTGAGAACGCGATATCCGAGGTCAGTCAACAACGCCACTGATGTTTCTCGAACACCGTCATCGTCTTCCACGACCAGCACGGTTTCAGTACCGCCACGCGGTGCAATGGCGTTTACGTCTGACAGGTTATCCTCGTTTTGCACAGTGCGAGGCATATACAGCTTCATCGTCGTTCCGTGCCCGACTTCGCTATAAATCTTGAGGTGACCTCCAGATTGCTTCAGAAATCCGTAAACCATGGACAGGCCAAGGCCGGTTCCTTTTCCTTCCTTCTTGGTGCTGAAAAAAGGCTCGAGGACATGCTCTATGATATCGGGCGGTATGCCTGAACCATTATCTGTCACGGCAACAAGAACGTACTGTCCCGGGCGTACGTCCTCATGGGTGCGGGCATATTCGTCATCAAGGAACGAGTTTGCGGTTTCTATCGTCAACCGTCCACGGCCGTCCATTGCGTCCCTCGCATTGATCGCCAGGTTGAGGATCGCATTTTCAAGCTGACTGGGATCGATCAAGGTATTCCACAGGCCGCCCGAGACGACGGTTTCAAGCTCGATCTCCTCACCCAAGGCCCGCCGAAGCATGTCATCCATGTTCTGGATTAGTTTGCGCACATTGACGACTTTTGGCTCAAGCGGCTGCCGACGGCCGAATGCCAGGAGCTGAGAGGCCAGTTTCGCGCCACGAGCAACGCCCGCCAAGGCGTTCTGAAGGCGCTGCTCTGCGCGGGAATTGCCCTTAACATCCTTGGACAAGAGCTGCAAATTGCCGCTGACAACCTGCAGCAAATTATTGAAGTCGTGCGCTACGCCGCCAGTAAGATTACCGAGGGCCTCCATTTTTTGCGCCTGTCTCAGCGCAATCTGCGCAGTTTCTCTCTCGACCGTCTCGTTCTCAAGCTTGACGAGCGCGGCCCTTAGCTCTTGGGTCCGCTGCTCTACCTTCTGTTCAAGCGTGTGATTAAGGCTCTGGAGCTGATCTTCGGCGCGCTTCAGATCTGTGACATCGAACCCGTCGACAAAAATTCCGGTTACGTTCCCTGCGTGATCGAATATCGGCTGATAAATAAGATTGATAAACCGCTGATCAGCTTCCTTCTCATCATCGGGCTGTAATGAGACTGGCAAGTACCGGCCGAGATACGGTTCACCCGACCGATATACGCCGTCCAATAGTTCGAAAAAGCCTTGACCGGCGACTTCTGGGAGAGCGTCCCGGACGCTAAGACCAACCAGCTGTCGATTACCTACGAGCTGGAGGTATGCATCATTGACAAGCTCAAACACGTGATCGGGACCGCGGAGGATACACATGAAGCTCGGCGCCTGTTGAAACAGCGCTCGCATGCGATCTCGTTCTGCAGTGCGCAGTTGGACTTCCGAGGAGAGCTGCCGGTTGAGTTGCTCAAGTGCGGCCGCTGCCTGATCCCGCATGTCGGCAGCCTCAGCCAATGCTGTCGCGCGTCGCCGTTCAGTTTCGAATGCGTGAGCGCTGGCAAGACGCGAAGCGATTTGGCCCGAAATCAGCTTGAGGAAATCCAGGTACTCATCGCCGACCGGCCGGTGCGGATTCATGCCGCAGATTAAGACGCCTCTCGGTTTTTCAACTCCCTGACCAGTGAGAGGGATCACCACCGCTTGCGTCGGACTTTTAGGCCAAGGTCCCGATGGAACGCCGTCCGTCCCTGAAAGATCTATCAGTGCGACGGCTTGTTTTGACCAGGCGCTTTGGACGTCCCATATATCGCCAAGGCTAATTTCTGTCGGAAACAAAGAATGGTTAGCTGCAGCACCGCAGACCCACTCCCGCGTGGCATCTCCTAGCGCGTCGAAAACGTATAGAGCGCTGAATGGGAGGTCTTGAAGATTTGCCCCAAGGGCGTCGCGTGACGCCTGGAAAACCTCAGTTGCGGTATTGGCTGCAGCCAGGCCTGATGCGAGGGTCCGCATAGTCCCCAGACGCCGTTCGCTTATAACCCGTTCTGTTTCCTCGCTTACGGCGCAGAATACCCCTTCAACCTTGCCGCTATCCCCTATCAGTGGGCTATAGGAAAAGGTGTGATAGGTCTCCTCTGAATAGCCATTCCTTTCCAGAAGAAGAAGCAGTGCCCTGTCCCAGGTCGCCTGTCCTGTGCCGTACACGGTTTCCAGCCGGTCTTTGATATCATCCCAGATTTCCGCCCAAAGCGTCTTTGTTGGGACAGCCAGCGCATTGGGATGCTTGCCGCCCAAAGTTGGCCGGTAAGCGTCGTTATAGAAGAAGGCTATGTCCGGCCCCCAACCGAGCCACATCTCAAACTTGGAGGTCAGCAGAAGACGGATGGCCACCTTGAGTGCTTCGGGCCATGTCTCGGGCGGTCCAACCGAGCTTTCCGCCCAATTGTGCAGACGCATCATCTGCGCCATCTCGCCATCGCCAACGAATATGTCGTTGTACCGGTCGGAAACGTGTGAGGTCATAGCAATCCCATCGAATATCGCAGGGGCGACTTAGGTCACTCGTCAAGCAAGTCCAGAGCGATCAAGCTGGATCATTAGAGCGTTGTCTTCCGGCGCGGCAGGGGTATGGAAAGCGAATGCCTGCCTTAGCTGTTCCGAGCCACCGCTAGCGTCCAATGACAGCTAGCGGCACGGCAAGTGTGATCACCAAGCCGAGTCCTTTAAATTGTCGCGCGATCTTGCCCATAAGTTGGGCCTCCACCGTCCTGTTGACCATTTTCGTGCCAAAGCCTCTTTTCGTAGGCTCGCCGGGCGAAGGCGGTCCGCCCTGTCTCACGCCAGACGATATTTAGGGTGTCGTCGTCGTGATGGCACTCTAAATTGATGTAACCACTAACCGTAGACAGAGCGCCATATTTCGCTGAGTTCGTCGCAAGCTCATGAATGATCAGGCGAGCGCTGCCGCCGTTTTCCCGTCCACAGAGACTGCGGGATAGGTTCGTTGCCCGACCATGCCCTGATCTGAATACTGTGCGCCGGAATTAATCCAGCCGAAGCGCCGCACCGTTTTTAAAGATAACGCAACCCGAGGGTGTAAATGTGTCATTTTGAAAACTAAACGTTGACGTAGCACTCTTTATTCGGTAATTCTGCTTCATCGATCTTTTGCTTGCCGAGCTTTGTCTACCGCGCGATTGGCACCGCGCTTTAAGCGAACTTCTCTCTCAAAAATAGTCGGTTTTCCGCTGCGTGGTGCTTGCTTCGCGGTCCCTCACTCTATGCTTTGAAAGGGTTCATCATGACCACTGGCACAGTAAAATGGTTCAATTCCACCAAGGGCTTCGGCTTCATCCAGCCTGACAACGGCGGCGCTGACGCCTTCGTTCATATCTCGGCTGTCGAGCGCGCAGGAATGCGCGAACTCGTCGAAGGCCAGAAGATCGGCTTCGAACTCGAGCGCGACATGAAGTCGGGCAAGATGTCAGCCTGCAATCTGCAGTCCGCTTGATCGATATCTGCTTCCCTTTGACCACGGATGTACTGGCACTGCCGGAAGCAGTTATCATTTTGAGGCCAGGCGGTTCGCCTGGCCTTTTTCATCTCGGCTCATAGCCAGATCGACGACAAATGACAGAGACATACAGTAAATCTCGACAACAGGCTGAGGCTGCCTTTGGCAATATTCAGACGGAGTTCTTCGCCAAGAACAATGCGGCGGAAGAGCTCGCAACGATGGCTCAGGCTCGCGACGCCAAGACAATGAGGCTGCGCGAAGCGCGCCTCGCCAAGGAACGCGCCGACAGAGCATCCGCAACATCCGCACTGCTTGCCAAACGATCGAAGTTCAGCTGAACATCCCAAACGATAACTCAGGATAAAGATTTGAGACACGCCAGAAACAACGAACTCACCGATCGACGCTCGGCTGCTGCAGACGCCAAAGCTGCCCTTCTCATCGCCTACCGCTCAGCAAAGAAGGCGGCCGAGCCTTCACGATCCGCCAGACAGGCCGAGCGGATCTCCCTCGTTGAAGCTCGTGAGGCGCGCCGTGCAGAGCGGGAACGACTAAAGCACGAGGAACAGACCCGGATCGTCACCCTTGCCGCTCAAGAACAGGCAGCCATCGAGGCGGCCGCCGTGGCCGAGATCGAGGCGCGAAATTCGGCCGAAAATGCCCGAATCTCGCGGGTGGTTCAGGACGAGGCCGCTCGCAAGGCTGAGCGCGACCGACGCTACGCCGCCCGCAAGTCCCGCCAGGCTTAGGCCTGTAGGATGGCGGATCTACGCTTCTGCCGATCCAGCGATGCGCCCTCACTCGAGGCGCGCCCGTCATTCAGTCATAACTCCCAAGGACCGCAACTATGGAAACTAACACCAAAGACCTGCAGGCGATCAATACGGCCTGGCAGATTGCGATCCAGGAAATTCTGCGCATGGTCATTCGTGACATGTACCACGGCGGCGGAGAGGCTACGTTCAACGCCCACGTCAAGCGAATTGAGGAAGCTGCCGTCGACAGCATCCAGACAGACTTGAGGCTCCGCGGCACCAGCGAGTGGACGGAGACGCTGGTCAAGGAACGGGCAAGCAATTTCGTCACCACGCTACTCACATCCTTCACATACGATCGCGCATGATTGAAGGTAAGCGCGAATTTCTGCGCACCTTCTGAAGCGCAGCGCTCTAAGGCATGAGGTGTACACCAAAATAGGTGGACACCAAATCATGGATGAAGATGCTCTTAAATTGCAGGTGCGGCTTGTTGGTCGCGACGGCCGCCGTCGATATGACCCTGCTTCGCGTGATCAGCTCGTCGCAGCGTGTTTGGAGCCCGGCGTTTCGGTCTCTCGACTTGCTCGGGAACATGGCGTGAATGCTAATCTCGTTCGCAAGTGGAAAAAGAAGGCCATGGAGAAGCGTCCTTTGCCTTTGGTCTCGGCATTCGTTCCGGTTCAGATTGCTCCAGATATGCCTCCGACTTCTGGCGGCGATTTACTGACAAAGAGCGTGCCGTTGGGCAAGCCGTATCAGACGTCCAAGGTGAGTGCGCTCCTGCCGAACGGGATCAGCCTGACCCTTGAGTATGACGATGAGAATGGGCTGGCGGCAATCATAGGAGCGTTGGGTCATGTTCAGACTGGGCGCTGATCTGAAGGTCTACCTGCATCGGGAGCCGATCGACTTCCGGGCCGGCATCAACAGCCTTGCGGTCCTGGTCCAGCAGACGATGGCGCTGGACCCGTTTGCCCCTGCGGTGTTTGCCTTCTAGCAATCGCCGGCGTGACCGGATGAAGCTGTTGTTCTTCGATCAATCAGGCTGTTCAGGAGATCGTCGCTCGACGCTAACTGTCAGGCGATGGCAGATGTCGAAGTGCCGTTTACCTTTGGCCAACGCCGGAAGAGTGCGCTGGCATTAACGCCGCCGAAGCCGAAGCCGTTCGATATGGCGTACTCAGCGTCCAAACGACGCGCTTGGTTCGCAACGAAATCGATGCCGTCGGCTTCAGGATCGGGACTGTTCAGGTTGAGCGTCGGCGGCGCGATCTGGTTCTGAAGCGCCAGAATTGTGAAGATAGCTTCGAGACCGCCGGCCGCACCGAGCAAATGCCCTGTTGCCGATTTGGTCCCGCTAACGGCGACCGTCTTATCGGACCCGAATACGCTCTTGATGGCCCTTATTTCACCAAGATCCCCGACCGGAGTAGACGTCGCATGAGCGTTCAAATGGCCGATCTCGCGCGAAGAAATTCCGGCCTGCGCAATGGCGATCTCCATCGCCCTGCGTGCGCCGTTGCCGTCTTCCGGTCCAGAGGTGATGTGATGGGCGTCAGCGGTCGTGCCATATCCGACCAGTTCGGCAAGTGGCGTTGCACCGCGCGCGAGCGCATGGCTCAAAGCTTCGATGACAAGCATGCCGGCTCCTTCGCCCATGACGAAGCCGTCGCGTGATGTGTCGAAGGGGCGCGATGCGCGGCGGGGCGATTCGTTGAAACCGCTCGACAGCGATCTGGCGGCGGCAAAACCGCCCAAACTCACGATGTTCATGCAGGCTTCTGTCCCGCCGCAAATTGCGATGTCTGCTTCATGAGATCGAATGAGCCGGGCAGCATCGCCGATTGCCTGGACACCAGCAGCACACGCCGTGACTGGTGCCCCCAGAGGACCTTTGAAGCCATGGCGGATCGAGACCTGTCCCGCTGCGAGGTTGACGAGAAACGACGGGATGGTGAAGGGCGAAAGACGGCGCACACTGCGTTGATCGACGGTGCGGACGGCTTCGGTGATGGCAGGAAAGCCGCCAATGCCGGATGCGATGATCGTCGCGGTTCTCAGCCGGTCCTCGTTCGACGTCGGTTTCCAGTTCGCCTGCGCGAGGGCTTCTTCGGCGGCCGCCAGTGCAAAGATGATGAACCGGTCGACCTTGCGTTGGTCCTTCTGAGCGAGGACCGTATCCGGATCGAAGCCGCCTTCCGGATCCTCAATGATTGAGGGGACGACGCCTCCGATCTTCGAAGGCAGGTCTGCGACGATCTCGTCCGACAGTCGCCGCAAACCGCTTTGTCCCGCAATCAGGCGCGACCATGAGATCCCGACATTCGCACCCAGAGGGCTGACGGCTCCCATTCCCGTAACAACGATACGACGCATCTGTTTTCCACCTTTTGTCTCATTAGAAATAGGCATGCCTTCAGCATCCCGTCCGACAATGCGGTCAGGGCCTTTTGTAAATACATGCAGTTTAAGCAAGTGCCGAAAGAGGCCTCACCCTGTCGGGGCGCTAAACTTTGGCCCTTATCATGCCAGGGCGTTGGACCCGGCTTGACCTTCAGGCGACATCATCGCGGCGGGCAATGCGTCTGACTTCGTCAGCCGCTGCATCAAGAATGCCTTGTGACATGGTCGCGTCTTCCATGATTCGCGATAGCGTCACGGCGCCCACCATAAGAGAAAGGATTGCCATGGCCTTGCTACCTGGTTCGGAACTCTTGCTGTCACCTGTCAATTCATTCAGCACCTCGAAGTGAGCACGAATACCGTCTTCGAAAGGTTGCCTGACCTCAGCGCTTTGTCGGGCCGCATCAGATCCCAACGCTACCAGCGGACAACCTTCCGCTTTTTCTCCTCTATGATCCGAGGATAGGTAGAAGGCCATAACAGCCTCAAGGGGGTCGGCACTGTCATTGGCGGCCGCTGACCATCTGCGTGTGGCGCTTTCCATGGCGCGCCTTGACGCGATAGCGGCCAGATCGTCTTTCGACGCAAACTGCTTGTAAAACGCTCCTTGCGTGAGACCGGCCCCTTTCATCAAATCCTTGAGCCCGATGCCATCGAAACCATGCTGACGAAACATACGGCTCGCGACATCAATGACCCTGTCCCGATTCTCTTCAGCTTGCGCGCGGCTCACTCTCATATCGATCTCCAATTAGATTTCAATTGACATCTATATCATAAATAGAGTTAGATCGCAATCTAATTCGTTTGGGTCGCTGGTCAAGAAGAGAACGCAAAAATGAAACGCAAACACGTCCTGTCTGTCGTCGGCCTCGTGGCAGCCGCTGGCGCTGGCGGAGCCTTTTTCATGTTCTACGAACCGACGAGGCAGGAAGCGGTGGCTGTTGATCCGAGGACAGCCTCCCCCTTGGTTCGGGTCGCAGAGACCACTAATACCGGAATGACTGAGCGCTCTTTCACAGGAACGGTCGCGTCCCGTGTCCAGAGCAACCTTGGTTTCCGTGTTCCGGGCAAGATCGTCGAGCGGATGGTCGATGTGGGGCAGCAGGTCAGCAAAGGCCAGGCACTCATGCGCATTGATGAAACCGATCTTCAACTGGCGCTGACATCCAGGCGCAACACCGTTACGGCAGCACGCGCCGTTCTGGTCCAGGCGGAGGCGGACGAGAAACGCTATGCAGCGCTGGTAAAAAATGGTTTGGCAGCCACTCCACAGCGATATGAACAGGCAAAAGCGGCGCTGGATACCGCGACGGCTCAACTCGCGGCAGCAGAAGCCGACGCCAAAGTGGCTGAAAACAAAACCCTCTACACGCTTCTCGTCGCAGACTCTGACGGAACCATCGTCCAAACGCTTGGAGATCCCGGGCAGGTCGTAGCAGCAGGCCAGACGGTCGTGCAACTGGCACGGTCCGGACCACGGGAAGCCGTCGTCTGGCTTCCTGAGACCCTGCGGCCTGCTCTCGGCTCCGAGGCGCAGGCCGATGTCTACGGAGGCGGCAGTCTCAGCGGCAAGGCCAGGCTGCGGCAGATCTCCGATTCTGCCGATCCCCAAACCCGGACTTACGAGGCTCGTTACATTCTCGATGGCGATGCGGCTTCAGCCCCGCTTGGCTCGACCGTGACAATCAAAATCCCTGACGCCGACCGCCAGTCGGAAGTTGCAGTACCCGTCGGCGCTATTCTGGACGACGGCAATCGTACAGGCGTCTGGGTTGTCAACGGCACCACTTCGACTGTGAAGTTCACACCAGTCAAGGTCCGCCAGATTGGCGTGGAGACGGCATTTATTACCGGGATTGAGACTGGAGAGCAGGTCGTTGCCTTGGGCGCTCATCTTCTCAACGATGGCGCAACCGTCAGGATTGCCTCGCAACAAGAGGTGGAAAACTAATGAACTTCAATCTTTCCGCCATCGCCGTTCGCGAGCGTGCCATCACTCTTTTCTTTATCGTGCTGCTGGCCGCCGCTGGCGCCTACGCCTTCGTCAAGCTGGGACGCGCCGAAGATCCGTCGTTCACGATCAAGACACTGACGGTCACGTCCGTCTGGCCGGGCGCGACCGCGCGAGAAATGCAGGACCTTGTTGCCGAACCCCTCGAAAAGCGCCTCCAGGAACTCACCTGGTACGACCGTGTCGAAACGACGACGCGGCCCGGCTACGCTTTCCTCACAGTCACGCTGAAGGACAACACGCCGGCGAGCGCCGTCGCAGAAGAATTCTATCAGGCGCGCAAGAAGCTCGGGGATGAAGCCCGCAATCTCCCTCCTGGCGTCATCGGACCGTTCGTCAACGATGAGTATTCCGACGTGAGTTTCGGCCTTTATGCCCTGAAGGCCAAGGGAATGCCGATGCGCGATCTCGTGCGCCAGGCGGAAGTCATCCGCCAGGACCTCCTGCACGTGCCTGGCGTCAAGAAAATCAACATCGTCGGCGAGCGTCCCGAGCAGATGTTTGTCGAGTTCTCCTATGCGAAGCTCGCGACACTCGGCATATCCGGGCAGGATATCGCTTCTGCGCTGCAGCGACAGAACACGGTGACGCCGGCGGGTTCTATCGACACACGGGGTCCACAGGTCTTTATCCGCTTCGACGGAGCTTATAACAGCGTCCAGGCGATTGCCGACACGCCGATCGTTGCTGCTGGACGAACCCTGAAGCTCTCCGACCTCGCTGAGGTGCGTCGCGGTTATCAGGATCCTGCAACCTACCTCATCCGCCACGAGGGCGAACCGACGATCATGCTGGGTGCGGTGATGCAGGCGGGATGGAACGGTCTTGATCTCGGCAAGGCGCTCGAGGCTCGGTCCGAAGCAATCGCGCAGACACTGCCGCTGGGCATGACGCTGACCAAGGTCAGCGATCAGGCCGTCAACATCGATGAAGCCGTCGGCGAGTTTATGCTCAAATTTGCCATGGCGCTGGGTGTGGTTCTGTTCGTCAGCCTGGTCGCACTCGGCTGGCGCGTCGGCATCGTTGTCGCACTGGCCGTGCCGGTGACGCTGGCCGTCGTCTTCTTGATCATGCTGGAAACCGGACGGTTCTTCGACCGCATTACGCTGGGCGCTTTGATCCTCGCGCTCGGACTTCTGGTTGACGATGCCATCATCGCTATCGAAGTGATGGTGGTGAAGATGGAAGAGGGCATGGACCGCATCAAGGCGGCCGCCTATGCTTGGAGTCATACGGCAGCGCCGATGCTGTCCGGAACGCTGGTCACGATCATCGGACTGATGCCCGTGGGTTTTGCCAAGTCGACCGCAGGCGAATATGCCGGAAACATCTTCTGGGTCGTGGGCTTTGCGCTCATCGTATCCTGGATCGTCGCCGTCACCTTCACGCCCTATCTCGGTGTGAAGATGTTGCCCAACATCAAGCCGGTCGAGGGCGGTCATCACGCCATCTATGACACGCCGAACTATCGTCGTCTGCGTTCCGTCATCGAGTTCGCCGTCCGCCATAAGTTCATGGTCTGCGCCGTGGTCGGCATTTCCATGGCCGCTTCGGTTGGCGGAATGGGCGCCGTAAAGCAGCAGTTTTTCCCCACATCGGACCGTCCAGAGGTCCTGGTCGAGGTGCGCATGCCCGAAGGCACAAGCATTGAAGCGACGACATCCGCAGTCAAGAAGGTCGAAGACTGGCTGCAGACCCAGCCCGAGAGCAATATCGTCACGTCCTATATAGGGCAGGGCGCGCCCCGGTTCTTCTTTGCCATGGCACCGGAACTGCCCGACCCCGCCTTCGCCAAGGTCGTCGTACTCACGCCAGACGCCCATGCACGCGAAGGACTGAAGCACCGTCTTCGTGCAGCTATTTCGGAGGGTCTTGTTCCTGAAGCGTCTGTCCGGGTGACGCAGCTCGTGTTTGGTCCGTACACGCCGTTCCCGGTCGAATTCCGGATTATGGGACCCGATCAGGACGAACTCTACAAGATCTCAGAGCAGGCTCTGGCGCTCATGAAGACCGTTCCCGATGTTCGGCAGGCCAACCGTGACTGGGGCAACCGGACACCGGTCTTGCGGTTTATCCCTGATCAGGAGCGACTTAATCTGATTGGTCTTTCTCCGTCGGAGGCGTCCCAACAGATGCAGGTGCTGCTCACCGGCATCCCCGTCACGCAGGTGCGCGACAATATTCGAAATGTGCCCGTCGTCGCACGCAGTGCCGGCGAAATCCGTCTCGACCCATCGCAGCTTGCCGACTTCTCGCTGATGAGCCGCGATGGCCGTCAGGTGCCGTTGGATCAACTCGGGCACTCCGAGATCCGGTTTGAAGAGCCGATCCTGAAACGTCGTGACCGGACCCCGGTCATCACGATCAGGTCCGACATCAACGAGGCGACGCAGCCACCGGAGGTTTCGCAACAGGTCAGGAAGGCACTACAGCCGCTCATCGCGTCGCTCCCTGTTGGATACCATATCGAGATGGGCGGCAACATCGAGGAGTCTCTCAAGGCAAACACGGCACTCGCTCAAGTTTTCCCGCTGATGATTGCGGCTATGCTGATCGTCATCATCCTTCAGGTTCGTAGCTTGTCGACGATGACAATGGTGATGCTGACAGCACCGCTTGGTCTTGCAGGTGTGGTTCCGACCTTGCTCCTGTTCAATCAGCCGTTCGGCTTCAACGCCATTCTTGGCCTTATAGGGCTAGCGGGTATCTTGATGCGAAACACGTTGATCCTGACGGAGCAGATCAAGGATAATCAGGCCGCGGGTCTCGACGACTACCATGCTGTCGTCGAAGCGACCGTGCAGCGGACACGTCCTGTCATCCTCACTGCCCTTGCGGCGATCCTCGCATTCATACCGTTGACGCATTCTGTTTTCTGGGGGTCGATGGCCTATACCCTGATTGGCGGAACGGCCGCAGGCACCGTGATGATCCTACTTTTTCTTCCGGCCCTCTATGCTGTGTGGTTCCGGATTACGCCCCCGAAGGTGGCAGTCCATAGCCATCCGGTCCAGGATGTCGAGCCGGAACATACGCGGGCGATGGCTGCCGAATAAGGATCTCAGTTGGAACGCTGGATGGATAAGAGATCTGCTCGACTACTCAGGAGCCGTCCTGAACTTGTGGAACTTGAAGTCGCGACGACGCGCGAACGTATCCTGGATGTGGCGGAAAATCACTTTCGCCGCATCGGCTTCCGGAAAACTACAGTCGCTGATATTGCAGGTTGCTTGGGCATGAGCACTGGAAATATCTATCGCTTTTTTCCTTCCAGGATGGCGATAGATGCGTCAGTTTGTGGTCGGTTCTTCATGGAATTCATCCAAGCCGTAAAGTCGACCGCGTGCGTTTGTGGATCGGCTCAAACGAAGCTCGAAAAAACTCTGACGCTACTACACCAGATGCGAAAGACAACGTTTGTCGAAGAGAAGCGCGTTCATGAGTTGATGGCGGCGGCGGCAGGTGAAAATTGGGCGATCTACAAAGCGCATAATGATGAAGTTGTTACAATCCTCCGGACCATTGTGATGGACGGGATAGTCTCCGGGGAATTCGAAGTCCAGGATCCCGGGCGTGAAGCAAGAAATGTGATGACTGCCTTCACGCCATTCTATCACCCTGTGCTCGTTGAACAGGAGGTCCGGGAAGGCAACGACACTGAAGCAGGTCTTCGCGACCAGATCGCGTTTTTAATCAAGGCTCTGAGCGTCACCAGAGCTTTTGGGAGTTAATCCGGTAGCGAGCGAAAGGGGTCTAGTGGAAGATGCCTTGGCAATGATAGGCCGTAAATTCGAATATAATCAGGCCCATGGCGGAACAGTTCGCGGGTCTGTGGTTCATATCCGTTGTCTAATCGCCTGTATGAGGTCAAGCAGATTTTAGACGATATATTTCGTTGCCGTGCTGCAAGCTATGCATCACAGTATTTTTTCACGTTTAAGGGGTCGCATCACTATTCCCACAAATTCGTCCGGCGCCGTGGGCACGGTTGTCTCCGCGGTCGACATGCTGTCGCCGCATGATGGGTTCTCGCAGGGCGGGTCTTTGTGAGCAAGTTCACGGATATCGTAGGTCAGGTCGACATCTTCCGAAAATCTGCGGATAGCGTTGTAGGCTTTAGAGAGGGACGTGCCGCCTTTGAAGACGAGATGGTCACCGAGCGCCGTTCCATAAAGGGTCTGCAGTGCCCAGACGACCCACGTGTCCTTTTTCAGAAGATGAATCGGCCGCCGGCTTTCTCCGCGGCGATTGCGAGAACTTCCCTTCGATCGTCCCGAGACAGCTGCAAAAACTGTTCAGCCATAAGCGGCCTTTCCTACACTGCGGGCAAGCCAGCTGGGAAACTGAGGGGCGGCTGTAACGAGCTCGCCGAACGCTTCGGCGGAAAGCTTCCGCTTGATGCTCGGAAGTGCCTCTTCTGCCTTTTCCGGACCAAGCCATGCCAGCGCGCGCACAGCCAAGCCGGCAGGCTTATTCGCCAAGGCGAGCTGCCAGCGCGGCACGTGCTTCAACTCGACCGTCTGACTACCGACAGTCATGGTTCGGCTGCGGCCAGATGTGAAATAGACGGACCGGATCGGTACCTGAGTGGACAGCCCCAACGCGTTTGCAGCCGCGGCACCAGTCGAAACGATCACCTCGCCACGCTGGTGCGCAACGGCTTCGACGGCCTGCTCGACCGTCGGCGGCCGGCTTCCAAAGCGGCTCTTGATTGCCTTGAGATAGATCCCCCGACCGGCCCGAACGAGCTCGCCGCGTTCATAAAGACGCGATAACGCCTGGTCTACCGCCGCTCGGTTTCCCAAATGCAGGAAGGCCTTCGCGGACAGGGCCGTTCCCTCGGGCAGCTGTTCGGCATAGGCCATGATCTGTGCTGTCAGTCGTTGCATGGCAATTCTCCTGTCAGAAATATATGCAGTTTTCTGACAGTTTGCATTGTGGTGGTTGCCTGCCTTTTCCTATCTGAGGGAAGTCTGAATAGGAAAATTTTCATTCGTCTTCTTCCCCGAATGACCAGGATATACCCATGATTCTCTTTGTGAATCGTGTGCAGAAGTCCAATTCACGACCGTAAGCGGGAGAATCCGCCCGCTTGACTCTTATTAGTTTCGAGAACAAAAAAGGAACATCGCCGTCCTTTCGGACATTAAAACCTGAAACGCGAGCCTGAGGAGGTCCGTGAACGATGTCGCGCGCCAACAGTCCTCGCGTTCTCAAGGACCTGAGAGAGAGAATTGCTCACCTTGAGGGATCAGCGAGCCGAAAAGCCGTGGTCCTGCCCTTCGGTGTGGCCGAGATCGACGAGCACCTGCCCGGGGGCGGGCTTGCTTTCGGCGCGCTGCATGAGGTTGCCGGAGGAGGGGCAGGGACAGTCGACGGAGCCGCGGCCGTTCTTTTCGTCGCGGGCATCGCCGCGCGCTCGAAGGGCAAGGTCCTCTGGTGCTTGACCCGACCTGATCTGTTCTTTCCGGCAATCTCTCAGGCAGGGCTGCATCCTGACCGCGTCATCTTCTGTGAAGCCGATAAGGAGGAGGACGTGCTGGCCTCGATGGAAGAGGGGCTTGCCTTCGGCGGTCTTGGCACCGTTGTCGGCGAACTGGTCCGGCTTCCGATGACGGCCTCCAGGCGCCTCCAGCTGGCCGCGGAGAAGACCGGAACAATGGGGATCGCACTCAGGCGCTGGCGTCGGCAGGCGGAAGCCTCCGATTACGGCCAGCCGACGGCTTCGACGACCAGGTGGCGAGTCAGCGTCCTGCCCTCCGAACCCTTACCCGTCGCCGGCGTCGGACGCGCACGCTGGCTGGCCGAACTGATGCGCGTCAAAGCGGGCGAGTGTGCCGAGTTCGAAATTGGAGCCTGTGATGCCCAGGGCCGTATCTGTCTTCTTCCCCTATCTCGCGACGGAGCGCATCCGACGCACCAGTGGATACAACGTACCGGCTGACCAGCCGCTGGTTGTCGTCGCAAAATCCGGCGCTAAACGCTTTCTCTCGGCGGTCGAGCCGCAGGCGTTGAAGCTTGGTCTGCGCGTCGGCATGCCGGCGAGCAAGGCGCAGGCGCTGGTCTCCGATCTGACGATGATCGATGCTGATCCTCAGGCGGATGCCGCGGCGCTCGAACGCCTCGCGCTCTGGGCGCTTCGGCAATACAGCCCGGTCGTCGCTGTCGACGGGACCGACGGGCTGATCCTCGATACCGAGGGCGCCGATCACCTTCGCGGTGGCGAGCTGTCGCTTATCTCCAGCTTCGTCAACTCGTTGCGGGCGAGGGGGCTGACCGCGCGCGCTGCGGTTGCCGACACATGGGGCGCCGCATATTCGGTTGCCCGCATGACAGGGGCCGAAACCAGTGTCGTCCCGATCGGTGAGACCGCCAAGGCGGTGACCGGCCTGCCGATCCATTGCCTGCGGCTGCCCGCTGATACGATCAAGGCGCTGCGCGTGCTCGGCGTTGAGACCGTCGGCGAGCTGTCGGCCATGCCGCGCGCGCCGCTCACCTTGCGCTTCGGGCCGGAGCTCGGTCGGCGGCTTGACCAGATGTTCGGCCGGCTCGCCGAGCCGATCGAGCCCTTGCGCACCCCCGAGCTTGTCGAGGTCTTCAGGAGTTTCCAGGAGCCGATCGGCGCGGCCGAGACAATCGCTAAATATGTCCGCCGGCTCGTGGATCAGCTGACCGAAAAGCTGGAAATGCGGGGGCTCGGGGTGCGCCGCTCGGATTTGATCATCCATCGGGTCGACAATACCCGCCAGTCGATCCGTGCGGGCCTCGCAAGGCCGGTGCGCGATCCCGCCCGCCTGTCGAAGCTTCTCTGCGACCGGATCGAGGCGATCGATCCGGGTTTCGGGATCGAGCGTATGGTGCTTGTTGCCATCATGGCCGAGCCGCTCGAAGAAAAGCAGGTCGCCTCGTCGCTGATCGAGGAAGAGGTCATCGATGTCACCCCGCTCGTCGATATTCTCGGCAATCGCGGCCAGCGCCTCTACCGGGTCACGCCCATTGCCTCCGACGTCCCCGAACGCTCGGTTCGCAGGATTGCGCCGACGGCGGCCGAGACTGGCGCCGACTGGGCCGCGAAATGGCCGAGGCCGTCGCGGCTGCTCGCCTTTCCCGATCCAATCGAAGTGATGAACGTCCTGCCCGACCATCCGCCGGCCGTCTTCACCTGGCGCGGCAAGCGCCGGCGGGTGACGCGCGCTGATGGGCCGGAACGCATTTTCGGCGAATGGTGGGTTCGGCCGACCGAAATGCAGGCGGTGCGGGACTATTTTGTGGTCGAGGACGAGCAGGGCGAGCGCTACTGGGTGTTTCGCACCGGTGACGGCGTCCATATGGAGACCGGTGCCCATCGCTGGTTTCTCCAAGGCGTCTTCGGATAAGGGGGGGGCTTCGGATGAGATATGCCGAGCTGCAGGTGACCAGCCATTTTTCCTTCCTGCGCGGCGCAAGCTCGGCGCCGGAACTGTTCGAGACGGCGGCAGCGTTGGGCATCGAGGCGATCGGGATCGTTGACCGCAACAGTCTCGCCGGCATCGTGCGCGCCTGGGAGGCAGCGCGGACAACCGGGATCCGGCTTGTCGTCGGCTGCCGGCTCGATCTCGCCGACGGCATGTCGCTTCTCGTTTATCCGACAGATCGGCCGGCCTATTCGCGCCTCACCCGGCTTCTGTCACTGGGAAAGGGCAGGGGCGGAAAAGGCAAGTGCATCCTCGATCTCACCGATGTCGAAGCCTATAGCGAAGGGCTGATCGCCGTTCTCGTCCCCGACGAGGCGGATGAAGTCTATGCCGGCCAACTGCGGAAGATCGCGGAGATCTTCGGCGATCGCGCCTACGTGAGCCTGTGCCTGCGCCGACGCCCGAACGATCGGCTGCGTCTCCATAATCTGTCGAACCTCGCCGTAAGGTACAAAGTGAAGACTGTGGTCACCAATGACGTGCTCTTCCATGAGCCGGGTCGCCGGCAGATGCAGGACATCGTCACCTGTATCCGCAATCACACGACGATCGACGATGTCGGCTTCGACCGCGAGCGCCATGCCGACCGCTTCCTGAAGGCGCCGGAGGAAATGCACCGGCTTTTTCCTGAATATCCGGAGGCGCTGGCCCGCTCCAGCGAGATTGTCGAGCGCTGCCGCTTCGACATGTCTCAGCTGCAGTACCAGTACCCGGAGGAGGCGATCGTACCGGGCCTCGATGCGCAGCAGTCGCTGACGAAGTTTACCTGGGAAGGCGCGGCCGACCGCTATCCGGAAGGCGTTCCGGAAAAGGTGCGCAAGGCCATCCTGCATGAACTAGAGCTCATCCGCGAGATGCAGTATGCACCCTATTTCCTCACGGTCTACTCGATCGTTCGTTTCGCCCGATCGAAGAACATCCTCTGCCAAGGGCGAGGGTCGGCCGCCAATTCCGCCGTCTGTTATTGTCTCGGCATCACGTCCATCAATCCAGAGACCTCCGATCTGCTCTTCGAACGCTTCGTCAGCCGAGAACGCGACGAACCACCGGATATCGACGTCGACTTCGAGCATAATCGTCGAGAAGAAGTCATCCAGTGGATCTACGAGACCTATGGCCGGTCGCGCTCGGCGCTTTGCTGCACCGTACTCAGGTACCAGACCAAAGGAGCCATGAAGGATGTCGGCAAGGCGCTCGGCCTGCCAGAAGATCTGATCGCCCAGCTTCTCTCGGGCGTCTGGGGCTTTAGCCGCGAAGCGATCGGCGAAAAGCAGCTGAAGGACAACAATCTCAACGCCACCGATTATCGACTGCGCCTGGCGCTCGAGATCTCCGCGCAGCTGATCGGCACGCCTCGCCATCTCGGCCAGCATCCGGGTGGATTCGTCCTGACCCAGGATCGGCTCGACGATCTCGTGCCGATCGAGCCTGCGGCGATGGATGACCGACAAGTCGTGGAATGGGACAAGGACGATATCGAAGTCTTGAAGTTCATGAAAATGGACGTGCTCGGCCTCGGAATGCTGTCCTGCATGGCCCGCGCCTTCGATCTTCTGGCCGTCCACAAGGATCTGCCCATGGGCCTTGCCGATGTCGAGCAGGAGGACCCGGCCACCTACGCGATGATCCGCAAAGCCGAAACGCTCGGCACGTTCCAGGTAGAAAGCCGGGCGCAGATGGCGATGCTGCCCCGCCTGAAACCCCGCACCTTCTATGATCTCGTCATCCAGGTGGCGATCGTCCGTCCCGGTCCGATCCAAGGCGACATGGTTCACCCGTATCTGCGCCGGCGCGAGGGCAAGGAAGAGCCATTTTATCCGACGCCTGAGCTTGAGGCGGTTCTGTCAAAGACCCTTGGCGTGCCGCTCTTTCAGGAATCGGCGATGAAGGTGGCTATGGTCTGTGCCGGCTTTACCGCCGGCGAGGCCGACCAGCTGCGCAAATCCATGGCGACCTTCAAGTTCACCGGCGGCGTCAGCAAGTTCAAGGACAAGCTGATCGCCGGTATGCTGACGAACGGCTATACCCGGGAATTCGCCGAGCAGACATTTGGCCAGCTGGAAGGCTTCGGCTCCTATGGGTTTCCCGAATCCCATGCCGCAAGCTTTGCCCTGATCGCTTACGCATCCTGCTGGATCAAATGCCATCACCCGGATGTCTTTTGCGCGGCGCTGATTAACAGCCAGCCGATGGGCTTCTACAGTGTCGCCCAGATCGTTCAGGATGCGCAAAAGAATGGCGTCGAAGTCCGGCCAGTCTGTGTGAACAGATCCCGCTGGGACTGCACCATGGAGCCGACAGGCCGGGAAGGGCGCCTGGCAGTTCGGCTCGGGATGCGTGTGGTCAAGGGCATGTCGGAGATAAACGCGGCGCGGATCGTGCTCGCCCGCGGAGAGGCCCCGTTCACATCGGTCGACGACATGTGGCGGCGCTCGGCCGTGCCGACCGTAACGCTTGTCCTTCTCGCGGAGGCAGATGCGTTTCTGCCATCGCTTCGCCTCGAACGCCGTCAGGCGCTGTGGGATATCAAGCCGCTGCGCGACCAGCCGCTGGAGCTTTGGGCGGCGGCTGATGAACGCGAGGCAAGGACGTCGTCCGAACTGATCGAGCCCGACGTCGTGCTGAAATCGATGACCGAGGGCAGGGAGGTTGTCGAAGACTACTCCCATACCGGTCTGACGCTTCGCCAGCATCCCGTAAGCTTCCTGCGCCAAGACCTGAGGAAGAAGCGTATTGTCACCTGCACTGAGGCAATGGCTGAGCGCGACGGTCGCTGGCTCTGGACCGCCGGGCTTGTTCTGGTGAGGCAAAGGCCGGGATCGGCCAAGGGCGTGATGTTCCTGACCCTCGAAGACGAAACCGGGATCGTCAACGCCGTCGTCTGGCCGTCACTGTTTGAGCGCCAGCGCCGGGTGCTGATGACCGCATCGATGATGGGGATCCACGGAAAGATCCAGCGCGAAGGCGAGGTGGTGCATCTGGTGGCTCAGCGGCTGTTCGACTTCTCGGCCGATCTCTCAAGCCTGGGCGAGCGGGACAATGATTTTCCGGTTCCGCACGGACGCGGCGACCAGGTCAAGCATGGTGCCGGTCCAGATCCACGCGAACGGCCGATGCCCCAGGCTCGCGAAATTTGCATTCCGGATCTCCATATCGATACGCTGAAGGTGAAAAGCCGGAACTTCCACTGATACGAGGTGTAGAAGAATTGTGACCATAATCATGCGCGATCGTTCGAGTAATGTAATTTGATTGATTGCGATACAGTGCGGATCTAGCGCGCAGTGGGTACAGCCATTTGAGATACGAATATTGGGGCGTCGCATGGATATTGATGATTATTTCGAGAAACTGGTCGCATTGGTGCATCACGCTAAGAGTGTCGGTCTGCCATGCAGGAACTGGTGGAGCAGCGCGATCCGGAATTGCTGGTTCCACTTCTCGCCTTCCGTGAGAGCATTTAACCTCGGAGGACGAAAGCTGGCTCAATGGGTATCTGACCATCGGTTTTTTCGCCGGTTGGACCCGTCACGAGCGCCTTGCGGCATTTGCGTTGCCCTTCGAAGCGCAGCGCGAGTGAAAAAAGACTGCCGTCCGAGCGCTTTGCGAACCGTACACTGAAAGCCAGCTCCTATTTGAAAATGCTCCTGACCTTTACAGGAACATTCGTCAGCGGCAGGGCGGGACGCGAGATCAGGAACTGATTAACGTGATCGCCACTGCGTCCGTAGACGGCGGGGAAGTCTATCGCGCCGGCAAGGGTTACACAGAGCTCTGCTCCTATTTGTCTCCCGAAATTGTAAACTGGGCTCGTAATGAATGGCCGGATGCGCCCACGTTCATTCGGCTGAATGCGGATCGGTATATCGCGGAAAAGCCGCCTCAAAAGCTTTGGGAATCGGCGATGGTCCCAGCGAACCCGGGCTGGTTTAGCAACTTCAGCCTGCGCAAAGGGATGACGGAATTCGCATCGTATCAGTTGCTTGATCGGCCGATTTCCGACGGTCAGGCAGAATATTGGGATTATCACGTCAAAAAGGTGCGTCGCCTCGAGGTTCGTGTTGAGCGACGTGAAGACAACTACCTCACGATGATGATCGAAGAGTTGCCAGTGCCCTATCCAAACAGCGACGGAGCCAGCAATGACAAAGACCGGACGTGCCAAAGATATCTTCAAGCCGGAATTCCGCTTCGGGATGGGCGGCGTTTCGCTCGGAAACGAGTTCAACAAGATCACCGACAAGGAGGCGCAAGCCGCGTTTGAAACGGCATGGAACGTGGGCGTCCGGTATTTCGACGTCGCTCCCTGGTACGGCCTCGGTCTGGCTGAGCGTCGGTTTGGCCACTTCCTGCACAATCAGAAGCGCTCCGACTATCTTCTGTCGTTCAAGGTCGGCAAGCTTCTCAAGGCGTCAAAATCCAACAGCCACGAGAAGATGTATCCTCTGTCGGATTCTCCGAACGATCTTGTCATCGATTACACCGCGGATGGCGTCCGCCGCTCGATCGAGGACAGTTTTCAGAGGCTTGGTGTCGACAGCCTCGACATTGCTTTCGTCCACGACCTGTCGCCGGATTTCGCGTTTTTCCCGACGCCTTGGGAAGAGCAGTACGAGATCGCCCGCAAGGGAGCGTTTCCGGAGCTGTCGAAAATGCGCGACGAAGGGATGATTAAGGGCTGGGGCGTCGGCGTGAACACACCGATGGCGATCCACAAGGTGATGGACGATGCCGATCCGGACGTGTGCCTCTGCGCACGACAGTATTCGCTGATCGACCACGCTGAGACCATCGACCATCTTTTTCCGGCCGTGCGCGAAAAAGGCGTCTCGCTCGTCATCGGCTCCAGCCTGAATGCCGGTTTCCTTGGCGGTAGCCCGCGCTACAATTACGGCGCGGAGAACTACAAGATCCCACCCGAGGTCATCGAAAAGCGGGCGAAACTCCGCGACGTCGCGGAACGCAATGGCGTTGACCTTCGCACTGCCGCTATCCAGTTTTCCGCGGCTCCAGATGTCGCCGTTGCGCTTGTCATCGGCGCCGGTAGCGATCGCCAGATCCGTGAGGACTGGAATGCGATGCAAACCAAGATCCCGAACAAATTCTGGCAGGAGCTGAAGTCGCACGGACTTGTCCACAATGACGCCACAACACCGGTGGTGTAATTTGGCCGGATTGGCCGTGACACGGCCGATCCTTTTGACAATTGGTGATGCCAATTCAAAATGCGGTTGATACCGCGGGTAAGCGATTGCTGAGCTTTAGAAGCGTCGCTTGGTCGGAATGACGGGTCATACGTCTGATCCCTTCTAGACCGCAGTGCTCGATCTATGAAAGATATCAGCCACTTTACAGCGTGGCGAGAGCACGGTTGTTGATCTGACCTGCGTAATTGTTCCGGATTTCGACCTTCTGTTCCAACGCAATGATGACGTCGACCGACAGATCCACTCCGTGAAGCCCGGTAATATCCGGAAGGCCGCCTGGAGTGAAGACATTGATCTCGAGGATCTTGTCGCCGACGATGTCTAGGCCGACCAGAAACATGCCGTCTTCTATCAGTTTAGGGCGAACCATTTCCGCCACCGCAAGAATTTCGGATGTGATCTCGGCGCTTGCCGCAGTACCAGCAGCATGCATGTTGGAGCGCACCTCGCCCTTCGCCGGAACACGACGCAGCGCGGCGTAGGCGCCGTCCCGCTGCAACGGGCGACCGTTCATCAGGAAAAGACGAATGTCGCCGGCCGTCGCGTCGGGAAGATAGCCTTGCGCGATCAGGTAACCTTCGCCGCTGACGGCCTCGAATATCTGGTTGAGATTGGCTTCCTTGCTGGAGGCGATCTTGAAAACGTTTTTCCCGCCGGAACCTTGCAGCGGCTTGAGGATGGCGCCCTGTTTCTGCTCGTCGATAAAGGCGCGGATCTCCTCGATGCTTTTAGAGATAAGGGTTGTTGGGCGAACGGCCTCAGGAAAACCCTGGAAATAAAGCTTATTTTGCGCGCGGGCCAGGCCGTCAGGGTCGTTGAGCGTAAGCACGCCGCGTTCGGCCGCTAGACGACCGAAAATGATGCCGGCATGGGCTGCCCAAGGCCGCTCATCAGCGTCCTGAGAGGGGTCATTCCGCAGCAACAGGACGTCAATCTCCTCGATTGGGATCGTATGGATCTCAGCCTGCTCGCCCTGCAACGCCGCTATGAATGTATCTGGCTTCCTGGTCTTGCCTTTTTTGACAGTGGTCGCGCGCACCATCAGGCTGTCATCGGGGCGCAACACGAAATCGCCGGGTGTCAGGTAGCAAACCTCATGGCCGCGGGCGATTGCGGCAAGCGCTAGCGCCGTAGTCGTATAGAATGCGGCCTCATCGGCAATCGAGTTCACAAAAAATGCAATCCGCATCACGCCTCCTGTCGTTGAATCATGTCGAGAGGACGCATGCCGTCTCTGGCGCGTGCCAGTCGGGTGCGGCCGTCTTCGGTTTCGAGAAAGAGGGGACGAACCGCCGGCAGGCGCAGCAGGCCGCGCTCTGCCAACTCCTGCATCACACCGAAATGCGAGGCGGCTATCTTACCCATCCAGAAGGGTTCGAGTGCGCCACCGGTGCGCAGATGATCGAGCAGGGCAAGCAGACCGCGCAGATAGATCGCGTCCTTGGCCAGGCCGCCGCCGCGATAAAGCCGCAGAACGATATTGAACGCGGCCGGCGGCGTAAAATTATGCTGCTCGACAAGAAGAGAGTAGGTTTCGGTAAAGGTTGCTCCGTCCAGCATCGACGCACATCCGACCACCCGTCCGGCAATCAGCCTCAAGCGCGCCGGCGTCATGCCGCCCGACAGGTATTCGGCGAAAACGGCCAGACCTTCTTGCATGCCCTCATATCCCGCAAGGCCGGAGCGAAACAGCCGCAGGCCCTGGGCCGATCCGTTGAAATAGGTTAGCAGGTGGACACCGATCTCATGCGACAGCAGCGGCTCGACCCGAGCCATGTCCATCACGGTGCTGCGTGCGATCAACAAGCGATGGCCAGATACCATGAGGCCGGACGGCAGGTCGTCGCGAAGCTCGACGGAGACGTCGAACTCCTTCAGCCGGCGATGATAGGCGGCAATCATCGTGCGGGCACGTCGTTCCACCTGAAAGCAGTCGGCCATCCGGCCCTGTGCCGCCCCGTCGTCGTCACCGCTCGGTTCCGTATTGGTAAGCTGCGACAGAATGATCTGCGCCTCGCGCAGCAGCGAGGGTTCCACCGGACCGTATAGCGCGCGACCGAATTCGACGAACTGCGGTTTCTGGCGGGAGGAAAGGAGCGAGAGCTGAAGATCGAGTTCCTGTTGTTTTTCGCGATAAAGCTGGTGCAGGACCGGGTCTTCGAGATGGTCGAAGGAAATCGAAAAGAGCTTCCGTTTTGCCGCCTCGACCTGCAGGGAAAGAGGACGGTACAGAAAGACGGGTTGATGGCCCTCTTGCTTGAACGCTTCGAAAGCCGACTCGGCATTGATCGGCGTGACCGCCAGGAGGAAATCGAATGTCGAGGCCACCTCGTCAATGCTTCGGTCGACACGCGAGACCGCATCCACGAAGGCCCTGCGTCCGAGTGCCCGATGCGTCTTCGGCTGGAGGATTTTTCCGGCTTCGACGACACACGCGATGGCTCGCAGACCCGCGTCGAACAGGACCGACACCAATTGGTCGTGAAGTTCCGGATAAATCTGGTCGCTGCCGGGTTGCCGGTAGACGGGGGCAAACCTGACGGCAAGTGTCGAACAGCCGAGGTCACGCCCCAACGCCTTATCTTCGCGCGCCGGAGGCGCTTCCGCGCGTTCGACTCGCGGCGTTCGAAACCTTGTCTCGCTGTCGCTTATCGCGGCGGAGAATGTTTCAGCCGCCTCCGCCATGTCCGCGCTCGCCCATATAGCAATTTCGAATGGAGGCAGGAAAGGCGCATCGTCGGTCAGGAACCGATCCTGCTTCAACTCGCCGATGTCGAACAGGATGAATGCGCCGAACTGTTTGCGCAGCGGAGCCTCTATGGCCTCGATCACCATGATCGCGGAGGCCGCATGCGGAGTTATGAGATAGGACGCGTTTGCTTGTGCGATGTCGCGGGCGGCCGGCTCTGCTCCGTCCTCGGCGATATGGACGCAAAGGAAGGGAAGCGGCCGGTCGATATGCAGCCGTCCTCCGCCGGGCAGGTCGCGCCGGATCGACTTGCCGTGGGCAAGGCAGAATACGATCTCGTCGAGCCAGTTGTCGTCACTGCTGCGAGTTTGCGACGAGGCGTTGGTCATGGCTGGCTCGCGAGCGTCTTCTCGAGTATCGGGACGGCTGTTGCAACGACCTGGCGAAGCTGGTCGAGGACACCAGTATTTGGTTCACCCGTCCATTCATCCATGAAAAACTTTTTAAATTCGACCGCGATTGCGCAGCCCGTTTTGGGAAAATGCTCGTGGATGAACCGGGTCTGTTCTCCCTTGCCCTGGAATGCTACGTTTTCGCGCACGTCCAGAGGGCTGCCATTGATCGTATGCGATCGGAGATGGCCGATGAGTGCATCGACTACCGGCGCCCAGCGCTCGCTGTCCATCGAGAATGTGCCTATATTGATGTCCGGTGCCCGCTCCGGCGGCGTAGGTCGAGCGGCTGGCCCATCACGGCGATGATTGTAGCTGTGGATGTCGAGAACGACAAATCGGCCGAATTGGCGCTCGATACCCTTCAGGAAAGCCAGCAGCATATCGTAATAGGCGTCATGGGTTTGTAGGGAGGCTTCTATCTCGTCGTCCGCAAGTGCTCCTGCCCACACATTTAAACCCCATGCCTGTTCCGGCGTCAGATATATGGCGCCCTCCCGATTGCGGTTGATGTCCACTTCGAAACGCGAGCGATGAAAGACGATGCGATTGGGAACATCGCGAATGGTGAACTCGGTGTAGGGATCCTCCTCCCGTAACCGCTCCTGATGATCCAAGCCGAATAAAGGCTGTAGGTTCAGTCGTGTAGAGTGTCCCTCATGGACCGCAGTTGCGATTACAGGCGACATGCCCCGTTCGATGGTCCACAGCGCTGTAGGTGCAACTGGTGGTGTGATCAGAGTTTTCGGCGAGAATGCCCGTTCGAGCTCGACTTCCGTTGTCGACGCTGTCTTGAAGTGATCGGTAGACCTTGCAGATTGCATAGTGCGTTCTCCAGTGCCACGGGAGAACGCACTTGCCGATCGTTTGTTACGAAGAATAGAAAGAATTTGATCGCCGAAGCGGTTTAGTGGCCGTCCAATCAGATATCGCCGATGTCAGGTGGTTCGATTCCGTTCGAGAGCTTGTCTTAATTTCAGAGTTTTAGGCAATCATAACCAGTCAATACCTCTGGATCCCAGGACTACCGATTACGACGTGGTGTAAACCTTTCTCGTCTCGGTTCCAACGAACGAGCCGTCGTCTTGCGGATCTAGGCTTTCTCCAGCTTCCACGCTGAAGGGCCGTCCCAATGGGCCCTCTGTACCCTGGTGTGTCTTGTCAATATCAGACATCGTAGTTACCTCGATAATCGTCGCGCTGTTACATCGCCGTCGACGGCGTTGAATGTCCGTGTGGTTTCCATTTGTCCCAGTGCTCCGCTCTGTTCATGTCACATAAAGACAGCCGAGGTCGCTACGTCTCGATCCGGACAGGGATAGCCTTCGAGGCAGGCGTTTTGGAAAGTCGATCGTGATGATCGATCGCGTTAAGGACATTGCTTTCCGGATAATAGGCGCCAATCGTACCACGGGGCAGATTATGGGGGGTAACGATCAGTCCCCCGAGTTCCCGCCGTTTTCCATCGTCAAAATCACTGACCAGTCGGATACTTTGTCCGGCAGAAAGGCCCGCCGCCTCGATGTCCTCCTCGCACATCATGACCCCGTCGCGTGTCCCTTCAATGCCACGGAAACGGTCCGAATAGCCGTAGATCGTTGTATTGAACTGATCGTTGGAGCGCATGGTGACGAGGCGGTATCGGCCAGCACGTTCTTCGAAGGACAGAGCATTCAGCCGTTCCGGAGTAGTGAACACAGCCTTTTTCTCATCCGTATTCCAAACGCGATCATGTGCATCATTACCCCGAAAAAAGCCCCCCCCGGCTGAAACATGCGTTGATTGTAGTCTTTGAAGTCCTTGGGATAGCTTGCCTCAATCAGGTCGCGAACCAGTCCGTAATCGGCGGTCCATTCATCCCATTTCAACTTCGGGTTATCGGAAAGCGTGGCCTTGGCGATGCCGGCAACGATCGCCAGCTCGCTCTTGAGGTGCGGCGACGCCGGTGTCCGCTTTCCGATTGAAGCCAAAATATGAGAGAAACTGTCTTCCGTCGTGACTGTCTGAGATCCACTCGCCTGCCTATCCATTTCCAGGCGCGAAAGGCAGGGAAGGATGTAGGCTTGCTAGCCACGTCCGGCCAGGCTGCATTAAGTGCTGCTGCCATTGCAGCCGATGCTTTGCCGGCCCCAATGACAATGCATCTGCCTGACGGTTTCGGGGGCAGGTTACGCAACACCGCCGCAGACGGTGAGGCGCTTTCGACTGCAGCGTCAAACATCCGGCGCACAGAGTTCGAACCGTTTGATCATTCCACGACATAATCAATTCTGCCTTATAACTTGCAGCATCGGTGGCTATTGGGCCTGAACGGTGGGGCGGTCTTCGCCCCACCGTTCATTGTACGGACTAGATCGCCAACATTGCTTGATGCGACGGCAGGCACGCCGAAGTTACGCCGCCAGGCAGAGATAGGCCGCGCCCGTCCAGGAGAAGCCGAGACCGCCACATCCCTCACCGGTGATTGGATCGAAATATTCGGCAAAACCCTCGGTCTCGATGGCGCTGACTGTGCTTGAGCGTAGAGATACAGCCATGTCGGCCAGACCGTTGCGCGTCAGTCCGTCGATCAGCAGCCAGTTGATGATCGCCCAGGATGGACCGCGCCAGTAACGCTTTGCTTCGAAACTTCCGACGAATGGCTTGGTGGTCGGAAACGCTACCTTCATGCCATCCGACCAGAGTTTCATTTCGGCTGCCGCCGCATCGGCCATGCCCTTGTCCAGATCGAGCGCAAGGAGCGGAATGAAACCGGCATGGGTCGGCGCTTCGATATCCTCGTTTGAGATTAGATCGCGCGATACGAAACGGGAAAGCTTCGGCCGCCACTGTGCCAACAGGGCTTCGCGGGTAAGCGTGTTATAGACGGCCAGTTCCTCAGCCGCCTCATCCAAACCGAGGATGCCGGCAAGATGTACCAAGTCCTCTCCAGCCTTGAGCAGGATCGCGGTGGTCTGGACTTCGGCAACCTTGAACGGGGCCTTTTCCCACTGTTTTGCCGGCTCCCAGCCGCAGGCGGCATAGGTATCGACCAGATGGATGAAACGGCGGTAATCTTCGTCACGCGGGCGCATGGCGGCATCGACATGGCCGGTATCCTTGCGCACGACGGCGGTGTCGGTCGTGGTCGGTACGCGAGCAAGGGCGATATCCCAGGCGGGAGAATTGTCGCTGCCGCTTTCCCACGGATGAAGCAGGGCGACGAGGCCGGTGCCCTCGGGATCGCGCGCGGAATACCACCAGCGATGCCATTTAAGGCCGGCATGGAAAAGGGCGAGCGTGCGTGCCCTGGCGTTTGCGGTACCGGCCTTTTCCGCGGCTTCATGGACGGCCCGCAGCGCGATGCCAAAGACCGGGGGCTGGGTAATGCCGGATGTCGGGATCGTATGCCCGGTGCGCCAGACGCCGGGGCCGGGGAAATAGGTGTCGCTCGGCTGGTGGAAGACGATATGCGGGATCATGCCGTCTTCCCACTGGCCCTCAACCAGTCTTTCCAGTTCACGATAGGCGCGGTCGATGTCATAGGTGGCGAAACCCATTGCAACGAAAGCGGAATCCCAGTTCCACTGAAAGGGATACAGACGATCGGTTGGCACGGTGTAGCCGCCGCGATCATTGGCCGCGAGGATACGGTAAGCCTCGTCAAAGTGCTTGGTCATTTTGGAACTCCAGAATTTTAAGCTGCTGCCGGATAAGAGACGCCGCTCTCGGGCGACAGCCATGTCAGACGTTTGGGGTCAAGGGTCAGGCCGACAGTCTCGCCGTTCTTCACGGTTTCGGTGGCGGGCAGGATGACGCGGGCCGGCTGGCCGAAAATGCTGCCGGTGAGGAGCAGGTGCGAGCCCATTGGTTCGGCGACGCGAACCTGCATGTCCAGTCCCTGCCCGCTCTGTGCCCGCTCGACGGTTTCGCCACGCAGGCCAAGCACGATCTCGCCGCCCTGGGCAGGAACCGCAAATTGCTGCGAACCGGCAGCGACCTGCCCGTTGGTTACCGGCATGGTGATGAAGTTCATTGGCGGATTGCCGATGAAGCCGCCGACGAAGCGGGTGGCGGGGTGGTTATAGACCTCGACCGGTGTTCCGACCTGTTCGATACGCCCGTCATGGACGACGGCGATACGGTCCGACAGGCCCATTGCCTCCGTCTGGTCATGGGTGACGTAGATGGTCGTGGTACCGGCCTCCTGCAGCACGGTCTTCAGTTCGGTGCGCATTTCCAGACGCAGGAGTGCATCGAGATTGGAGAGCGGCTCGTCCATCAGAAGCACGCCGGGTTCAACGGCAAGCGCGCGGGCAACCGCGACACGCTGGCGCTGGCCGCCGGAGAGCTTGTTGGGATAACGGTCGAGATAGGGTTCGATATGCAAAAGGCCGGCCGCCTTTTCGACCTGCTTTTTAACACGAGCATCATCCGCCTTCTGCATGCGCAGGCCGAAGGCGACGTTTTCGTAAACGGTCATGTGCGGAAAGACGGCATAGTTCTGAAACACCATGGCAAGGCCGCGATCCTTCGGTGGCAAGCCGATGACGGATTTTTCGCCGATAAGGACGTCGCCCGAGGTGGATGTTTCCAGACCTGCGATAATGCGCAAAAGCGTGGTCTTGCCACATCCGGACGGTCCGAGCAGCGAGACGAACTCGCCGTCATTGATCGTTAGCGAGACGCCTTTGAGCGCCTGGAAGGCACCAAAACTCTTCTTGATGTTTTCGATGACAATGTTGGCCATGAGTTTACCTGCTATTTTGAAGAGACGCCCCAGATCGCAAACAGGTAACGCCTGACCGCGAAGATGAAGACAACCGAGGGGAGGATGAGCATGAGGCCGCCGGCAAAGCGGTAGTGCATCGGGCTTTCCGATAGCACGGTGAGCAGATAGGCCGTTAAAGTGCGATGCCGCACGGTAAGTACCGAGGCTGCAAAAACCTCATTCCATGAGATGACGAAGGCAAAGACAGCTGTTGCCACCAGACCGGGCAGGGCAAGCGGTGCAACGACCTTGAAGAAGGCCTGGATGCGGGTGCAGCCGAACACCCAGGCAGCCTCTTCCAGCTCGCGTGGGACGCCGAGAAAGATCCCTTGCGTGACCAGTGCCGCGAAGGGTAGTGCCAGAACGGTGTGGATGAGGCCGACACCGAGGACGGTGTCGTAGAGGCCGAGCCGGATATAGGAAACCGTCAGCGGCAGGGCCAGAATGGCGAGCGGGAAGGCTCGGGTGAGCAGAACCAGAAGCCGGTAGCTGTCCTTGCCGCGGAAATTGTAGCGCGCCAGAGCATAACCGGCCGGTGCGCCGAGCGCGATCGACAGCGCTACAGTGATGCCGGCAGCTCCCAGCGAATTGAGAAAAGACTGGAAGACGCCTTCCGTCCTCAGGAACAGCAGGAAGGGCTGTAGCGAAATATCGGTGGGCAGAAAATTCTTCGGCCACTGATAGGCGCCGGTGCGGCCGCCCAGCGCGCCGAGCGCCACCAGATAGATCGGGACGAGAACCCAGGCGCAGAGCGCAACGATGCCGCTCCAGAATAGCAGTCGTCGGGCCGAGATGAAACCGGCAGTGCTGGAAGTGTTCATGGTGTTGCTCATGGCAGACGCTCCGGATCGACCTTGACGGCCTTCAAATAAACGAGGGTAGCGGCGAGCGAGATGACCATGATCAGCACCGCATAGGCGGCGGCAACACCATAATTCTGGTTCTGGTTCTGCCAGTTATAGGCCTCGCCGACGAGGACCGGGAAATTGCGGCCGCCGAGCGCGTAGACGACGGCAAAAACTTCGAAGGCAAGGACGGTGCGCAGGATCAGTGCCGACTGCAGGGCAGGGCGGATCAGTGGCAGGGTGATGCGGGTAAAGCGGGTCCAGGGGCTGGCGCCGAAGATTTCGGCCGCCTCCTTGAACTCCTTCGGCACCTGGTTGAGGCCGGCGACGATAATGATCATGACGATCGCGGTGCCGCGCCAGATCTCGGCAATGGCGATGCCGATAAAGAGGGCGACTGGTGTCTGGTAGGTGAGCCAAGCTGTCTGCCGCTCGATCAGGCCCATACCGAAGAGGATCGAGTTGAGATAACCGGTATTCTGCAGGATCGACAGCCAGACCATGCCGGCGGCGAGATCGGAAATGCCGAGCGGGATGGTCCAGATCCACAGGATCGTCTCGCGGCCGCCGTTCATCTTGGCGACCATCGAGCCCATAGTCAGCGCCATGATGATCTGGATCGGCACAACGGCGAGCGTCAGCACAAACGTGTTCAGCACAGAACGACCGAAATTGAGGTCGGTCACCATCGTCGTCATGTTGGCAAGCGACGGCGTGCCGTTGTCGGATACCGCCAGCCACAGCGTCTGCACTAGCGGTACGACGAACAACAGACCTAGAAATACGACGGAGGGAAGGATCAGCGCGTAGGGGATCCAGCTTCGGCTTTGGGTCATCGGTTACCCTTTGTTTTTTTGAATTTTGCGATGAGCGGCCAAAGGCCCTCACCTTAGCCCTCTCCCCGCGAGCGGGGAGAAGGTGCCGGCAGGCGGATAAGGGGCTGCCATGCTATCGACGGGCCGAAGCCCAGGCAGGCCGAAACCATCACTCGACCGGGCAGGCGCCGTCACTTTTGGCGTCGGGGGCCCAGCAGGGGGCCTTGGTGTCGGCCATCAGCTTGGTCATGGTATCACCCTGTATCTTCAGGACGTCGGCAACCGGCTGGTTCTGCAGGATGATCCGCTGGAAGGCGTCCATATAGACCTTGTTGAACTCGCCACCCTTATCGCCGAGGCCGACCGGCAGCAGCGAAATCACGGCATCCGGTGCGCTCTGGGTGGCGGTGACGGCACCGGCAAGCAGGGCAACACCCGGGTCAAGATCTTCCGGCAATTGCACATTCAGGGTCGGGAAAAAGCCGACGAGCGAGGCCGTCTGCAGCTGCACATCCTGGGTGGCGAGGTGTTCGATAACGGCGGTGGCGTTCGCCGCGTCCGGTGCGCCCTTGGGGATAGCGAGGCCGGCGACGACCGGCATGTAACCGCGGCCCTTCGGACCAGCCGGTGCCGGGAAGACGACGTAATTGTCCGGCGAGCCGGATATGGCGTTCTTGAGGCGGGCAACGTGATCCCAGGCAACCATGACTTCACCGGAAGCCAGCGGCTCCTGCATGAAATCGTAATTGGTCGAGTTGGGGCTGACGACGGTCCATAGTTCCTTCAGCTTTTCCCAGCCGGCTACGGCATCGGCGTTTCTGAAGGTGCGCACCACGCCGCCGGTAAAGGACGGGTAGAAATAGCCCTGGAAAAAACGCGGCATCAGGCCTTTCGGTCCTGCCGGGAAGCCGATCTGCGGCGCGCCGGTTTCGTCCTTCATCTTGTTGCCCCACTCGATCAGCTGATCATAGGTGAGCTTGTTGATGTCGGCGCCTTCAGGCAGGTATTGCAGCGCGTCCTTGGTGGCGGCCATGACATAGGTTGCCTGCATCCACGGGATATATTGCTGTTCGGTCTTGCCGAGCTTGCCGAGATCGATCAGCGACTGCGGCATGCCGGCATCTGCCAGCTTCTTGGCCAGATCGTCGAGGGGCTCGAGCATCTGCTTGTCGGCAAGCGGCGATAGTTCACCGTGCAATGCGCCAACGAGGCTGATCGTGTGCTTGCCTGCCTGACGTTCTGCCTCCATGCGGACGGCAAACTGTGGCGGCTCCTCGACCACGTAGTCGACCGGCTTGTCGAGACCGCTCAACAGCTCCTCTCGCACCGCCGTCGCCTCCTCGATCGGGCGGAGCTGGGTGGACAGGAAAACCGTTTGCGATTGGGCCTGGCCGGCGAAGCCGATGGCGGTCGATGCCAGGATGGCGATGGACAAGAGTCCTTTCATTACTTTTCCTCCGGGTGTTCTCTGTTAAATGAATGTCAGGCCGCAATCGGCGGCAGGCGGTGGCTGTCGCGATCGACGAATTCGATCGCATGCAATTCCTGCAGCGCTTCGGCGGGTTCTCCGGCGATTGTGCGCAGAAGCAGCGAGGCGAAGCTGCGGCCGAGATTGCCGCCGGTCATGCGCATGGTGGAAAGTGCCGGGCTGGTGAAGGCGCCGATCGGCAGGTCGTCATGTCCGACGACGCTGATGGACTGTCCGCCATCGACCTCACGCAGCGCCCTGAGCACCCCGATCGCCATTTCATCCGTGGCGCAGACCATTGCCGTCGGTCGATCCGGCTGTCCGAGCAGGGAAAGTGCGGCTTCGTAACCGCCCTGTTCGGTCGGCATCCGTTCGACATAGAGATCGGTGGCAAGCCCGCATTCGGTCATCGCGGCCTCCCAGCCCTGACGGCGGACATGGGCGAAAAAATAGTCCTGCGGGCCGCCGACATGTCCAATGCGGCGATGGCCGGCGCGATGGAAACGCATCGTCGCGGCGTGAAAGCCGGAAAATCCGTCGCCATCGATATAAGGATGCTGGATCGCCGATTCCGTCCGCCCGTTGGTGACGAAGGGAAAACCGCGTGACTGCAGAAATTCGACTCGTTCGTCATGGCGCTTGGTACGCACCAGCAGCATGGCATCGACCCTGTGGCCATCGACGAAACGGCGGCACATGTCGAGTTCGCTCTCTCCGTGAGGAACGGGCGCGATCACTAGGTTGAGGCCGGCACCGGCCAGATGTTCCGCACAGCCCGACAGCATGTCGAGGAAATGCAGCGGGCCGATGTGGCCGGGTTCGCTTGGAAGCGTTACTGCCACGAGTTCGGCGCGCTGCTTGCGCAGACGACGGGCCGAAGCATTGGGGCGGTAACCGGCCCTGTCGGCGGCTTCCTGCACTCGCTTTCGGGTGGCGGCCGATACGTCGGAATAACCGTCGAGCGCCCTCGAGACGGTGGTGATCGAAAGCCCCAGCGATTGGGCGAGTTGCTTGAGATTGGCCAAATTGTCCTCCCAGACCGCCGAAGAGTTGTCCAAAACGTTTTGGAAGTCAACCCGAAACGTTTTGATTGTTGGTTCCGATGCTTCAATAGCCATCACGGTCAGCTATGCATCGTCGTCGTTCACATCATTCGAAAAGCCTGCCGCACCTCCTCCCGCGGCAGGCTTTTTCGTTTCAGGGCTTGTCCTCGATGTCGAACACTGCGGCATTGTCCTGAACCTCGCGCAAACCCTTGTAAGACGCGTGGCGAAGGTTGCCGTCATCGGTCCAGCCGCGAAACTCGATCTCGGCAATCAAGGTCGGCTGTGCAAACACGAGGTTCTTTCCCTTCATCGGCACGACCGGCTGTTTCGTCTTCAGCTTGTCGAGCGTTGTCTTGAGATAGACCGCATCTCGTCCCTTGAACCCGGTTCCAACTGATCCGACCGAGATCCAGCCTGAGCCGCGCCGAGCGGCGAGAAGCAGGCTTCCGATTCCGCCGCGCGCGACGCTCGACTGTTCGTAACCGACGACCATGAAACTTTCGCTTTGGATGCATTTGATTTTCAGCCAGTCCCCGGTTCGGCCGGAGTGGTAGGGTCTGTCACGATGCTTGGCGATCACGCCTTCAAGACCCAGGCTGCAGGCATTCGCAAGAGCCTCGTCCGGATCACCGGAAACGTCTTCGGAAAACTGAATGGCGCTATCGAAGCCATCAAGAAGGTCACCGAGCAGGTGCCGGCGCACCGAGAGTTCCGTTCCTGTCAGGTCATGCCCATCGAAATACAACAGATCGAAGGCATATAGGATCGCTTCAGTCGACGCCCTCTTTCCGCCACGTCCTCCGAGCGATTTCTGCAGCGCCCCGAAATCCGACCGGCCGTTTCCATCAAGGACAACGGCCTCGCCGTCAAGGATCGCGCTGCGAACGCCAAGTCGCTTTGCCGCGTCAGCGATTGCCGGAAATCTGCTCGTCCAATCGTGACCGCCTCTCGTGATGATCCTGACGCCGTCCGGCTCTACATGGACTGCGAGCCGGTAACCGTCCCACTTAACCTCATATATCCAGTCGGGTCCGGTAGGAGGGGAGGATTTGAGGAGCGCCAGACAGGGCTCGATCCGGTTAGGCATCGGGTCGAACGGGAGGTTGGGTTGGGCGGGGTCTCGTCGACGACGCGGCTGCGACTGGGCAATCTGGTCGCTCTGCAACAGTGGGCTGGTGCGACGCTTCCGGGACTGACGCATTACGGAACTCCCTTCCATGTGACGCGACTCAAGTTCGAGCCACGGAAATCGTTCCGGCCGACCACGCAGTTGGGCTTATTTGCTTGGATCGGTTACGGGCGAAGTCTTCGGCCGGTTTGGCACCTAAGCTGTGGAAATCGTCGCCCTCTAGGCTCATCTATCGCAGTTCCTGCTGACAGTTGATCCCAACTGGAGAAAGCTTTGATCTTTCAATTGAACGAGGACTGTTATGACGACAACAAATGAAATCGCCGACAAGATTGCTTCTGAGCATAGCCTGACAAAAGCTCAGGGCAAAGCGGTAGTCGAGGCAGTATTCGCTGCTATCACATCAGCAGCAACGTCCGGTGCCGAGACGTCGATCCCGGGATTTGGAAAGTTCAAGGTTAAAGATACTCCGGAGCGCGAGGCCCGAAATCCAGCCACAGGAGCAATGATCAAAGTCGCGGCCGCAAAGAAATTGACCTTCTCGCCGGCAAAGGCATTGAAAGATACGCTCAACAAGTAAAGTGGTGGCGGCCACGCCCTTGGAGCGCAGGCCGCCATACGTCGGCGCTGAACGGTCATAGCGGACGGACCAAAAATCAGGCGAATTGTAGGGTGGCAGGCCTGTATCCGCTCGAGGGCACGGTAGTTCGTTGAGCCCGCCAAATTGTCTCTCACAGAAATTGAACCCGGATCGTTTTGAGTAGAGGATCTCTCCAAAAACGTTGCCGCGACGCTTGCCACGCCCATGCAGACCGAGCCGGAAACTCCATTCTTCCAGAGCCCCAAAAGTCTCAAATCATTTGATGACGGACAACCGGTGTAGTGGCGCTTCTGGCGTTCATTCCCGTCGCGCCATTCGTCGATCTGCTGACCATGGGTTGGCTCACCACGCTCGTCATGCTGGCGGTTGGCTTCTGGGAAGGGCGGCTGGTGCGCATAAGACGAGAGGCAGCAAGCCGCAGGCAACAACTTGAGGACCCGGTGCATCTAGGATGCTACTTGGTCTTGAGATCCTAGCCGACGGTCCGACGGTACGCGTGGTGATGGAGGCCGCAAGGCGCAAGAGTCCGGCCCAGTGTTGTCTCGTTGCAAGCCTGCCGCTCGACGGCATCTTTCTCGATCTGCATGGGGCCATGGTGGCTGAGCATGTCGATGACGGTGAAGGGAGCTGCTTTCCCGTATTCGCCGGGCGATCGGTTACGATGTTCCCATTTCCGTATGCCTCGATCTGCACGGAAACATAACCGAGCAGTCGATGACCGATGCCGACATGCTTGTCGGCTATCGGACCTATCCGCATATCGATATGGCCGTGACGGGGCGAAGAGCGGCCGAACTTCTTGACAGGTTGAGGAGAGCGTTTCGCCAAGGCCTACCGACAGATCGATTATCTCATCCCCATCTCCTGGCAATGCACGATGGTGGAGCCTGTAAAGTCCATCTATGCACTGGTCGGCGCATTGGAAGAAAAGCTCGACATGGTGTCCATGTCCTCCTTCGGTTTTCCCGCCGCCGACATAGCCGCCTGTGGGGCGAGTCACGGTAACGCCTTGTGAGGAGCGGTTGCGATAGACGCACGTGCATGACCATCTCGCCAGTCAGTTACAAGCGCCATCGCTTCCC
>NZ_JAFLMY010000023.1:0-59481 GCF_017313375.1 Agrobacterium sp. Ap1 | reverse complement strand
GCTTGTCGCCCACCATCGGGAAGTCGCGTTCTGGCAGGATGACGGCAATCTGAGCCGCGCGTCCGAGCGCGCCCGTGTCAACTTCCTCGTCGCGCGTCAGGCGTTCGACGGCTATCGCAACCGGCTGCGTACCTTCGACGGCGGCGAGGTGCTTCCCCGCATGACTGCGATGCCGCTTCCGGGCCACACCGCCGGGCACACCGGCTATTGGCTCGATTCAGGTGACAAAAGCCTGCTGGTCTGGGGAGATATTGTACACTTCCCGCAGATTCAGATACCGCGACCGGATGTATCGATCGCATTCGACCAGGACGCACAGCTTGCTGCGGCAACACGGTCGAGTCTGCTTGATCTCGTCAGTTCCGAGCAGGTGGCGATCGCCGGTATGCATCTGGGCGAATTCGGCTTCGCGCACATCAAGCGAGCAGGAGCGAACTATGGTGTGGTCTATGAGGAATGGGCGTTTTGAACACTGGACGTCTTTTTTTTGCCTACCAGGGGAGAGCATCAAGGCTCTTGATGCGATAAAATGTCATTTTCCAATGCATTAGACGATCACCCTGACCGAAATTAAAAGGAAGGCCGGCGGCTTCAAAAGCCCTCTTCACCGCCGACACTCAACGGCAGCGCTTGTAGAGTATCGGCTTTCCCATCCCGAACCCTTCGGGATTGTAGAACATCTGATCCGTGTCGTTCGCATACTCAAAATTGTCGACGTTCTCCTCCTCCACATAATGGATCGCGCCGTAGCCACGTGGGCTTTCCTTGGGCGCAAAGTACACCGCATCAGGCTTATTTCCCTTGTACTGGAGCGTGCCGGCGGTGATGGTCACCGTCGAACCGCTGCATTTACCGCCTTCGGCCCACACTCCCTGCGCTGCTTTCGGAACTTTTGCGTCCTCGGCGAAAACTGCACTGGAGACGAAGACCAAGCTGAGCAGTCCGGAGATGATGATGATGCGTTGCATGTTTTACTCCCGTGTAAGATTGGCTGGATGAATACGACCTGCTATCAAGTTCAGGTCGGGATTGCCTGTCGTGATCAATATTCGTCGAGTGCCTCGAGCACCAGTTCTGCGGTGAGCCCGCTGCTGTACTGCTGCTGCCCAGTGATCAGACGTCCGTCGCGGATGGCGAACGGCTCATTGGCGCCGCGGCAGAGGAAGCTCGTGCCTTCGATGCCCGCGGCTTCGCTCTGGATGGTGTAGTCGTTCAGTGTCATGCCGAAGGCGGTGTTGACCTCCTCTTCCTCCTCGTCGGTGAAGCCCGTCCATTTCTTGCCGTCGGCCAGCAGCTTGCCGCCGGACAGGCGGGTCCAGAGCAGCAGCGAGGAGCCGTGGCAGATCAGCGTGACGATCTTGCCTTTTTCGTAGAAGGCAGCGATCAGGGCGTGCAGCACGGTATCGTCCTTGAAGGTCAGGAGAGGACCGCCGCCACCCGCGACCCAGACCGCGTCATAATCGTCCAGAGAGATGGCACTGATTGGCATGGTGTTCTTCAGCATCGCGCCGTATTTCGCGTGATGCACGAAGCCGAGGCTGATGAGATCGTCGGCATAGGCTCCGCCGGGCGTGCGCGGATCGCTATGGGTGTCGAATATCACCTCGCCACCCCTGGGGGAAGCGAGATCGACCTCATGCCCCGCTTCAATGAACATCAGAAAGGCGCGCGTCATTTCCTCGGCGAAGAAGCCGACGGGAAAGCCTTTGAGCTCGGCCGTGTTGGAGACAATCGAAAGGATACGGCGCGGCTTGCGCTTCACGCCGATCCGGGTTTCGATTTTCAGGTCGGATGCTGGCATTCGCAGATTACTCCTTGTTGTTGTCGTAGCCTGGAGCGTCCGCACAGGCTCCTTGCGATGATGTAAAATGCGAGGGTCCTATCCCTGAAAGCCGCCGCCCTTGAGGTAGGCGTTCTCCTCCGGGGTCGTGGTCCGGCCGAGCATGTCGTTGCGATGCGGAAAGCGGCCGAAGCGGTGGATAATGTCACGATGGCCTTCGGCATGCTCCAGCCAAGGCTGACCCAATCCAGCGTTGAGGCGGACCGACAGATCCTGATCGGCCATCTCCTCCGAATGCGCGAAGGGCAGGCAGAAGAACAGCCGCAGCTGCGCTTCGACACGTACCATATGCCCGGCTTCCAGCGCCTGCCGGGCAAAGCGGCGGGCGAGCGGATCGGTGGCGAACATATGCGCGTTGCCGCGAAAGGCGTTGCGTGGAAACTGATCGGTCAGGATCAACAGCGCCAGTGCTCCATGCGGCGTCTCCATCCAGTTATCGTGCCGGCGCGCAGCGACGGCCATGTGCAGAGCGAGGAAGCGGTCGCGGAAATTCCTGTCGAACGCCGCGTCCTTTTCGAACCATTGCCCGGAGGACATCCGCCAGAACGCCACGACATACTCGGCCGTGCCTTGCCGATCGGCATCAGGCCGCCAGCCATCGAACGCTCGCATCGCCCCGGTTCTCAATGTGCCGCCTGCGGCCTGGCTGTCTTGCGGCGCTTGCGCACCAGCCGCCCCTCCCAGAAACCCGTCGCCAGCATGACAATCGTCGTCAGCCAACCCATGGCCAGCAGATCGACGAACGGCGCGACGGGAATGAGCGCCCAAAGGGCTGCGACACCCGCCATGTGCGAAACCGGTAGCACGCCGTAAACGACTTTCTTGTAGACGGCGCTGCCGAGCAGATAGATCGCGGGGCCGCCCGACAGCATCAGCGCATAGGCAACTTTGAGCCCGTCGTGGGGATGGGCAAGCACCAGATCGTTGCCGACCGCGGTCGCAATAATCCCCGCGACGAGGATGGCGTGGACGTAGTGGAAATACGCACCGATGCGACCGGGATCGTCGGAATGCGTGATGGCGTCGGTCGCATCCTTGCTCGATGTGCCAAAGTAGAGCCACCACATCGCCAGCGTGCTGAGGAACGTTGCGAGCAACCCCGAAAGGATCGGTACGTCCCAGCTTTCTGCGCGTGCCATCGTGGCGCCGGTCGCCAGGAGCGTCTCGCCGAGTGCCACGATGCAGAACAGCTGGCAGCGTTCCGCGAGATGTGCGCCTTCGATCGTCCAGTCGCTCGTCTTCGAGCGTCCAAGGCCAGGCAGGGCAAAGCCGAACATTGGCGAGACATATTCGCAAAGCACGGCGATGGCCCAGAGCGCCATGCGCGCTTCATGTTCGACGAAGGCGCCGGCGATCCAGAAGATGGCGGCGATCGACACCCAGCCCAGCATGCGCCGATAGTTGGCCGCGAGTGGATGATCCGGGCCAAGCTCCCGGACGATATAGGCCGTGCGCCCGACCTGAATGGCGACATAGGCAAGTGCGAAGATCCAGCCTCGTTCGCCGAAGGCACCGGGGATCGCCGAGGCCATGAGAAGGCCAGCCAGCATGATGGCGAAGATCAGCCCTCTAATGCGGGGCGTCTCCGGGTCGAACCAGTTGGTGACCCAGCACGTATATTGCCAGCCGAGCCAGACCGCGAACCAGAGGATCAGCGTCTCGATGACGCCGGTGAGGTTCAGATTGGTCAGCAATTCGTGGCTGAGCTGCGTCACCGCGAAGACGTAGACGAGGTCGAAGAACAGCTCCTCAAAAGTGACGCGCGCATGATGACCGTCGCGGCGCCTCAGAAGCGGATGACTATGGGGAGCATTGCTGTTGCCGGACGTGTTGGTCATGCGTCTATCCATCCTCAGGAGCGTGAAATCTGCCAGATCACCAGAACCGCTGGGATCGCGGGTATGGCGAAGACGGCAAGGAGGATCGGCAACTCGTCGCGCACCGAGTAGCCAGCATAGCTGACACCAACCCAGAGATTGGCGATCGATACAACAAGCCAGACGGGAATGAAGAGTTTCGCCGCCATGGCAAGACCGGTGGCATCACCACCCCAGAGCTTTCCAAACAGCAGGAAAACGCCAAGCTGAACGACGCCTCCCGCGATAACCATCAGCATGTGCATTTCGTTTCCCCTATCCTTTGGTCGTCATCATCACGCAGGTGCATTCGCCGCCATTGTCTCCGGTGGACGCAATGGCATCGCCGCCGCTGCAGCATCGGCCGCTGTCCCTGTGCCAGAGCGGACGGTGACAGCATTGGAAGCAAGCGAGAGCCCTGCGACCTTGAAGGCTGAAAGCAAGCGCTTCATGCCCTCGCGCTTCAGGATACTCGGGTTGCCGGGCCGGGACGTGAATTTGAACCGAACGACCATCGATGTTTCCGTGACAGTCTGGATTCCCTGCATTTTCAGGGGCACCAGGAACTCGCTCCCGAATTCCGGATCTTCCAGCATGGCCAGCCCGACCTTCTTGGCAGTCTTGCGGATCAGTTCCGCATCGGCGTCCCGCTCGAAACGCAGCTCGAATTTGATCGTGCCCCAGTCACGGCTGTAATTGGTCACCGAACCGATCTGACCGAACGGGATCGTATGGACAGGACCGTTGTGATGGCGCAGTCGAATGGAGCGGAGCGAAATGTGCTCCACGGTACCCATGAGGCCACCGGTGTCGATGTACTCGCCAATTCGAAACGCATCGTCGGCAATGAAGAAGATACCGGACACCACATCCTTGACCAGGGTCTGCGAGCCGAAGGACAGCGCCAGCCCGAGAACACCGAAACCGGCAAGCAGCGGCGCGACGTTGATGCCGGTGGACGACAGCACCAGAAGTGCAGCTATCGCGAGGACCGCACCCAGCGTCAGATTGCGAATGACGGGCATGACCGTTGACATGCGGCTGGCCGGTTGCTTGTGCGCTTCGTCTTCCTCCTGTCCGGGAAGGGCAATGGCAGCAGTCGGTGCGATCGTATCGAAATACCGCCACAGGCCACTGCACAGCGTCCAGCTTACAACGACTGCGAGGCCGAGGCGTTCAAGCCAGACGAACCAACCGGTCACAACCGCCGTTTCGCCGGACATGAGCGGCTGCCAGAGAGCGACGATCAGATGCAAGCCGATGAGCCAGACAGCGCCTGAAACAGCGGTGCGAAGTCCCCACAGGAGGGTGGAATGTAGTCCGGCCTCACGGTTACGGGCAAAATGTCCGAGAAGCGACCATGAACCCAGTGCGATGACCGGAACTGCAATCAGAACGATCTGCGTTGTTCCCGCCGCAAAGCTCCACGCCGCGCTGTTGGGCGTTCCGGCAACCAGAAAACCCGCGAGCCAGATCAGCAGCGCCGAAATCGCGTAGAAGTCCGGCAGGATATATCCTGTTGCCCGCCGGACAGTACCCGCATTGGTTCCCATAAACGCGTTTTGGATGTCGCGCCGTCCGGCGATAAACCACCAGAGTTTCAGCACGGTCAGAACGGTCGTCCCGATCAGGAACCAGCCTTCGATAGCACCCTTGTCCAGGGCGCGTGCATCGGCAAGCCTGACAGTTTCGCCAACGAAAGAGCCGATGGCCCCATAGGCAATCAGCATCGCAAGATGCCAAAGCGGACGTGCAATTCCAATAAGCGGCGCGCCATCCGGAAGTGGTGCAAGAAAAATTCTTCCAAACGCGGCGTACAGCGCTGTCACGGTGGCGATCGTCACCAGACCCGCCGCGATCTGAAAGGACAATGTTTCCCCTTCCAGCAAAAGACGGAGACCAACATTGGCAACTGAGACCAGGATCCCCACGGACACCAGATCCAATGCAAAACGGCTGATGGTGACCTTCATTCGGCCGGGAAGCGCCAACCGGTCATCGCGCGGATGGAATTTGCCCGGAAAGATGCGCCGGAACGAAAAGGCACCGAGTGCGCCTGCCGCTATGGCGAGAATAGCAATCCCCACGACGGTAAAGCCATTTCGTCCTTCGCCAGCGAGCGCCTTTTCCGTATCTGAAAAAACGCCTGCGATCCCTGACAACCCATTGAGAGCCAGCGTCGCTCCCCGGACGAAAGCGCGCGAAACCCCAGCCAGAGGCCCCGCCTCCGGTTCCATATCGGCCGTCGAAACCGGGACGGCAGCCTCGGAAGCTTGAGCTTTCTTTGCATCTTGCCATTCGACAGCAACGGGTCGCCCGGTTTGCGCGGCAGCGCCGAGTAACCGGCCGATCTCCGCATCGCTCTGACCCTGCTGCAAAATAACCGTGATCGGCCGTTCCTGCGCGGACGCGCCCGTCACAGCAAACAGGAGCGCGATTATCCCGGCGCAGGCTACAAATACAGCCTTCCAGCGCGGATTTCGCCGTTGCGGGCGAAACATCCGTTGCCATTCACCGGATAAATACCCGCCCGGTGCAACAGGGCGTAGGCTTTCCTCCCTCATGAAAACACACTCAGCTTTTTGACGATGTTCTTGCCGGCATAAGGCGGGAAGACATCGAGCTCGAGATCGGGATTGCCGATCAGCATCGCCTTGGTGTTGCTGAGCGCGTCGAAGCCCGCCTTGCCGTAATATTTGCCCATGCCGCTATTGCCGACACCGCCGAACGGCAGGCTGTCGATCCAGCAATGCAGATTGGTCTGGTTGATGCAGCCACCGCCGAAGGACAGCGATCCGAGCACATAGTCGATGACCGCCTGATCCTTGCTGAAGATGTAGGCGGCGAGCGGTTTCGGCTTGCGCTTCATGATCGCGACGATCTGTTTCAGGTCGCTGTAGGGCATGACCGGCAGCACCGGGCCGAACACCTCCTGCTGCAGCGCCGGATCGTCCCAGGTCGAGGGATAGAGGAGCGTCGGCTCGACATAGCGCGCCTTGACGTCGAAGCGCCCGCCGTGGACGACCTTGTCAGGCAGGATGTAAGAGGCGACGCGCTCGGCATCGTGCTCGCTGATCATCCGCGCGAAGTCCGGACTCTGGCTCGGATCCTCGCCATACATCCTGACGATCGAGGCCTTGAGCTTGGCAATGAAGGCGTCAGCGACGCTCTCATGGACATAGACGTAGCCCGGCGCGATGCACCATTGGCCGGAGATCGCGTTGTGGCCCCAAGCGATGCGGTCAGCAGCGATGTCGAGATTGGCGGTTGCGTCGACGATAGTCGGGTTCTGCCCGCCGAGTTCGAGGATGACCGGCGTCAGGTTTTCCGCCGCCGCGCGCATCACCACCTTGCCGACCGCCGAGGAGCCGGTGAAGAAGATGAAGTCGAAAGGCAGTTGCAGCAGTTCGCCGATCTCCTCGCGTCCGCCGGTGACGACCGCGACGTTCTCAGGCTCGAAATACTGCGGGACCAGCGTGGCAAACAGCGCTGCTGTCGCCGGTGTCGTATTGGCGGGCTTGAGGATCACCGGGTTGCCGGCGGCGAGCGCTGCAATCGCCGGATCGAGCAGGAGCAGGATCGGCGCGTTGAACGGGCCGATCACCAGCGTCACGCCATAAGGCTCCGTGTAGATCACGCCGCGATTGCCGGTCGCTTCCAAACCCGCCGGGATGGGGATCGACTGCGGCGCCATCAGGTCGCGCAGGTTCTCGCGATAATATTTGATCACCCCGCTCGGCACGGTGATCTCGAAGAGCTGCTCGAAGGGCGGTTTGCCGAAATCCTGATAGAGCGCGGCGCACCAGGCATCCTTGTTGTCGGTGAGCATGCGCTCCATGCGGTCGAGCTGGTCGATCCGCCAGTCATGACTCTTGGTCGCGTCGCTCAGGAAATTCTCACGCTGGACATCGAACAGGGACTGGAATCGGTTGGTCATGGCAAGGCTCCCGGAGCGGCGAGGAACACTGAGAAGGGAAAGCGGCCGGGGACACTCCCCGGCCGCCCTTCACGTCACTTCGTCGTGTAGCCGCCGTTGACGAGGATGGTCTGGCCGGTCATCCACCAGCCGTCCGAGACGAGGAAGCGGATGAAGGGGACGATGTCCTCGATGTCGGTTAGCCCGGTCTTGGAGAAGTTCGACAGCGCCGCCGCGGTTCTGTGATAGGCGACCGCATCGGTGCCCTCGGCCGGGTAGAAGAACGGCGTATCCATGGGACCGGGGCCGATCGCAGTCACCGAGATACCGCGCTCGCCGAACTCCTTCGACGCCGCCCGCGTAAAATGCTCGACGGGAGCCTTAGTGCCGGCATAGGCCGCGTAGAATGGGGTAAAGGCACCCAGCAGCGACGTCACGACGTTACAGACCTTGCCGTTGTCGTTGAGGTGCTTGCCGGCCTCCTTGATGAAGAAGAAAGCTGATTTCGAGTTGACGGCTGACATCTCGTCATATTCGGCTTCCGAGATCTCGACTATCGGCTTCTTCAGCACCTTGCCGACCGTGTTGATGGCGATGTCGATGCCGCCCATCGCCGCCTTGGCGTCTGTGAACAGTTTTTCGTTCGCGCCGGCTGTGGTGAGGTCGGCCTGGAAGGCAAAGGCTTCCGCGCCGGCGGCCTTGATCGCAGCCACCGTTTCGTCGGCAGCCGGTTTTGTGGCGCTGGTGTTATAGTGAACAGCGACCGCCTTTGCACCCTGCGCGGCGAGATCGCGCGCGATCAGCCCGCCGAGGTTCTTTGCGCCACCGGCGATGAGAACGGTTTTTCCCTTGATGCTGTGATCGGTCATTTGTGTTGCTTCCTTCGGGCTTGCCTTGCGGTCACCTGCGCGACCGCTTCCTGAAATGCACAATATCGTCTATAGATTCGTCATAAAGTCATTCATTCTGACATCACCTGTCAGAGATTCCGACCAATCAAACAGACAAAAGCCCTTGGACCGTATCGATCTCTTCCGCGTATTTGCTCGCGTTGTCGAATGCGCTAGCTTCACCCGCGCCGCCGAAACGCTTGGGCTGCCACGTTCGTCCGTCTCGGCCGCTGTGATCGAACTCGAAGCGCGCGTTGGCGCCCGCCTGCTTCACCGCACCACCCGAAAGGTCTCTCCCACGCAAGACGGCGCCGCCTTTTATGAACGCTGCCTGCGGTTGATTGCCGATGTCGATGAGACGGAGGGGCTGTTCCGGCAGACGTCTGTCGGTCCAACGGGCAAACTGCGGATCGACGTGCCGGGCCGGATCGGTCGGCTGATCATCGCGCCTGCCTTGCCGGAGTTCCTGGATCGTTATCCCCAACTCGACATCGAACTTCGCGTCACCGACCGGGCCGTCAACCTCGTGGAGGACAGCATCGACTGCGTGCTGCGTGTCGGACCACTTGGCGACTCCGGCCTGATCGCCCGCAAGATCGGTGACCTGCCGCTGATCAATGTCGCCAGTCCCGGCTACCTCGCTCAATACGGCACGCCGAGCGCGCCGGACGATCTCGGGGAACACCTCGCCGTCAACTATGCGTCACCATCGACCGGCCGAGTCGAAGACTGGGAATGGATCGAGGATGGCGAGATGCGAACGCGGCCGATGCGCAGCCGAGTCACCGTCAACAGCGCCGAAGCCTATATTGCCTGCTGCCTCGCCGGCCTCGGGCTTATCCAGATCCCGGCTTACGACGTCAGGGGCCATATTGAGGCTAATGAGCTCGTCGAGGTAATGCCGCTACATCGGGCAGAGCCCATGCCGATGACGCTGCTCTATCCGAACCGTCAGCATCTTTCCCGGAGGCTTCAGGTTTTTGCCGATTGGCTTGAGCTGCTCTTGAAGCGGGAGCTCCTGTAATCAACGCAGGGTAGGAGCTGGTAGGAGCCGAACGGGCAGCACGGCAGGTGAGGTTCTCTCTTTGTGGAACGGGTGCAGCTTCGAGGTATACGAATTCGTCGCCACGGACTGGCTCGACTGGTTTAATCTTCGACGACTCATGAAGGCCGGCGGGGAACCGTTCCGGCAGCCGAAGCCGCGAGGACCTTGTGCCTGCTGGACGAACCAGACATGGCTGCGTAACTTAGACCGAGCTGTCTCCGGCAAAACGGCAGCTCATCAGGCATGCTCGATCGAAAAAAGGACAGAAATGGAAGCTCTGCCGACTCATGCTGAATATTTTGGGCATGTGCGCACGATTATTGGCATGGTACTCGGCCTGAGTCTTGCCAGGCTGGTCAACGGTATGACACGCTTCGTCCAGCACCCGGGGACTGTCAAGGTCTATCCCGTGCATCTTGGCTGGGTCATATTCCTCTTCATTACGATCGTGCATTTTTGGTGGTACGAGTTTCACCTGTCCCTGGTCTCCGTCTGGACCTTTCCGCTGTACGCCTTCTTGATTTTCTACACGATGGTGTTTGCAGCGCTCACTGCCCTGTTGTTTCCTGATCAGATGACTGACTACAACGGGTTCCAGGACTATTTCGAACAGCGGAAGCGCTGGTTCTTTGGGCTCATCGCTTTCGCCTCCCTACTCGATGTCGGGGATACACTGATCAAGGGAACCGACTACTTGCGATCGCTCGGCGTTGAATATCCGATCCACCAGGCGGCGTTCGTCCTTTTGTCCATCGCCGCAATGTTCATCACCTCCAGGCGGGTGCAGTTGGCTTTGGTACTTGCTGCAATTGTCTATCAAGTCAGCTGGATAGTCAGGCTTTACGATATTCTCTGAAAAATGAAGGCCACCGTCGGTCGCGCCGCTTCAAGTTTTCACTTGAAGGACTGAACGACTTGAAAGGTTCGAACCACCGGCGCGTTCACTGGAGATTGATGCTGTTCTATGGTGAAGGAGATTGCATGCAATAATTCAGCCAAAGCTTAGAAGCATATCGCTACAACACGTGATGGGATGGTCCGTTTTGAGGTCAGATTGCGCCTCAAAAACGGACCGAATGCATCAAAGGCCGCCCAGGCTCAGATACTTGATGTTGAGATAGTCCTTGATCCCATGGGATGAACCCTCACGGCCGATACCGCTGTCTTTTACCCCACCGAACGGGGCTTCCGGTGTCGTGATCACTCCGGCGTTGATACCGATCATGCCGCTCTCGATTGCGCGGGCAACGCGGAAAGTACGTGCCAGGTCACGCGTGAAGAAGTAGGCGGCGAGGCCAAACTCGGTAGCGTTAGCCGCGTCTATGCCCTCCTGTTCATCACTGAACCGGAATAGCGCTGCGACAGGGCCAAATGTCTCCTCATGGGCAACCAGCATGTCGGAGGTGGGCGATCTCCGCCTGGCCGGCATCATGGTCTTCGACGGCTCGTAAATCGCCGAACAGCGATGATAGCCTCGAAAACGTGACTGCATTGCACCTCTCACGATCACGGGTTCCTCAGGCTTAAGCCGAGATTCCGGAGGGGTATGACCTCCGGCTTGACCGAGAAAGAGCTCTTGCGCCTTGAAGGGATAAAAACCAACAACCCGCCTCTCGACAACTAAAGTCACTGAAAATTCCTACTTTTCACCTTCAACGTATCGATATGAAGATCCCGTACGAACAGATCGCGCGGGGTCACGACCGGCGTCGGCCGGTCCCGCGGATCCGGCCCGCCACCATGGGCAAACTCATCCCCCCTGCCCGCCGGCAGTTTGAATTCCGCGTCCCGATCGGCCAAGCCTGAAAGGTCAGCAGTGAGATCGAACAGTTGCCTCGCAATGAGATGAACGACCTCGCCTTCCCGCTGAATCTTGCCCTGAATTGCCATCATCGAAGATCCAAGCACAATCCTTCGGCTTTTCTCGAACAATTTCGGCCAGACGACGAGGTTGGCCGGCCCGGTCTCATCCTCGATGGTGATGAACATCACCCCCTTGGCCGATCCTGGCTTTTGGCGGACCAGAACCAGCCCGGCCGTATAGACCCATCGCCCGTCGCGTGCGTTCATCGCCTCAGCGCAGGTGATGATGTTGCGCGCAGCCAGATCCTTTCGGAGGAAGGCAATCGGATGCTGCCGGAGCGTCAGCCCCGTATGGCTATAATCCTCGATGACGTTATGCCCGTCGGTCATCTTGCCGCAGTGCCACCTCCGGCTCCTGCTGCTCGGCGATTGTCGCTGCCTCACGCTCGGCAGCAGCCGCAAACAAAGGTAAAGGTTCGTCGCGCAACTTCCCGCCGCTCGAGCTTCAGGGACGGCCGATAGGCATCGGCCTTGGCGAGCTGGACAAGTGCTTCGGTCGGCACCCCGGAGCGGCGCCACATATCATCAACGGACACGAAGTCGCTGTTCATGCGCGCCGCAACGATCCGCGCCGCATCGGCGATCGCCATTCCCTTCACCCGCCGAAAACCGAGGCGAACGGCATGCCGCTCGGTGTTGCCGATGCGCTCCAGCGTACAGTCCCAGCGGGATCGATTGATGCAGACCGGCCGGACTTCGACGCCATGGGCGCGGGCATCGCCGACAATCTGCGCCGGCGCGTAGAACCCCATCGGCTGCGAGTTGATCAGCGCAGCGCAGAACGCTTCAGGGTAATGGCATTTGATGAAGTTCGATGCATAGGCGATCAGCGCGAAGGATGCCGCATGGCTTTCCGGAAAGCCGTAGGATCCGAAACCCTCCAGCTGCGAAAACGTCTTCTCGGCAAATTCCGGCGTGTAGCCGTTCTTGACCATGCCGGAGACCAGCTTGTCCTTGAACTTGCTGACACCACCGGTGAACTTGAAGGTCGCCATCGATTTGCGCAGCTGGTCGGCTTCGCCGCCGGTAAAGCCGGCGCAGACCATCGCGACCCGCATGGCGCTTTCCTGAAACAATGGCACACCGAGCGTCTTGCCGAGCACCGCCTCCAGTTCGGGCGTCGGATAAACGACATCCTCCTTGCCCTCGCGCCGGCGCAGATAGGGATGCACCATGTCCCCCTGGATCGGTCCCGGCCGGACAATGGCAACCTGGACGACGAGATCATAAAACGTCCGCGGTTTCAGCCGCGGCAACATCGCCATCTGGGCGCGGCTTTCGATCTGGAAGGTGCCGAGCGTGTCGGCTCTGCGAATCATGGCATAGGTCGCCTGATCCTCCTGCTCGATCTTTGAAAGGTCGAGATCGCGGGCCTTGTGCTCGCGGATGAGATCGAACGCCTTGGCCATGCAGGTCAGCATGCCGAGCGCCAGGATATCGACCTTCATGAACTTCAATGCCTCGACGTCATCCTTGTCCCACTCGATGATCTGCCGGTCTTTCATCTTCGCCGGCTCGATCGGCACCAGGTCGTCGAGGCGGTCGTGCGTCAACACAAAGCCCCCCGGATGCTGGCCAAGATGACGCGGGGCGCCCATCAACTGCTGGGCAAGCTTCAGCGTCAGCACGAGACGGCGATCGTCGGGATTGAGATTGAGCTCGCGAATGTTGCGATCCGGCACTTCCTCGGACCAGGACCACATGCCCGATGACAGCGCCTTGATGACATCCTCCGGCAGCCCTAGTGCCTTGCCGACATCACGGATGGCGCCTTTGGCGCGATAGCGGGTGACGGTGGCGCAAAGCGCCGCCTTCTCTCGACCGTAGGTACGATAGATCCACTGGATGACCTCTTCGCGCCGCTCGTGTTCGAAATCTACATCGATGTCCGGCGGCTCATCGCGCTCCTGGCTGACAAACCGTTCGAACAGAAGATCGTTGGTCGAGGGATCGATGGAGGTAACGCCAAGAATGTAGCAGACAGCGCTGTTGGCAGCTGACCCCCGCCCCTGGCACAAGATCCCTTGAGACCGCGCATACCGCACGATCGAAAATACCGTCAGGAAGTAAGGCGCGTATTTCATCGTGCGGATGAGGTCGAGCTCATGGCGGACGGTTTTGAGCACGTCCGGCGGCAAGCCTTCGGGATAGCGAGACGGCACGCATTCCCAGACATAGTGTTCCAAAGACGCCTGGGCATCCTTGCCCGGGACGATCGCCTCCTCCGGATACTGATAGGTCAGCTCTTCAAGAGAAAATTTGCACCGGTGGACGATCTCCATGGTTCGCGCCAGAGCTTCCGGATAGCGCGGAAACAGGCGCTCCATCTCTTCTGGCGGCTTCAGGTACCGGTCCGCATGACGCTCGCGCTCGAAACCGACATCGTCGATGGTCTTGCGGGTCCGAATGCAAGTGACGATGTCCTGCAACTGCCGTTTGCCTGGCTCATGAAACAGCACGTCATTGGTGACGACCGTCCTCACCTTGAACCGCGTCGCCAGATTGGAAATCTCATAGAGACGCAACTGGTCATTTGGCCGCCGGCGCAGGCACAAAGACACATAGGCGCGGTCGGCAAAGACTTCGGCCATTTTCCTTAAGCGCACGGCACAGACATCGTCGCCAAGGTCTGGCACGAGGATGCCGATCATCCCTTCGGAATAGGTGACGACGTCATCCCAGTGCAGGATGCAGTTGTTCTTGCCGCCGCGCGACTTGCCGAGCGTGATCAGCCGGGTGAGCCGCGAATAGGCGGCCCGGTCGGTTGGATAGACGAGGATGGACATGCCGTCGGCGAGATCGAGACGACAGCCGACGACCAGACGCAGTCCCGTGCCACGGGACGCCTCCAGCGCACGGATGATGCCGGCCAGCGAATTTCAATCGACGACGCCGACGGCATCGATGCCGAGCGCTGCGGCGGTCTCGAATAGGTCTTGCGCCGAGCTTGCCCCGCGCAAGAAGGAAAAATGCGTCGTGACCTGCAGCTCGGCATATCTCATGCGAAAATCCCGTGGCAGAACCAGCGGTGACTGCCGGTTTCGGGATCGACGCCATCGCCCGACCGGAACACCCACAGCCGTTCGCCGCTCTCGTCCTCGATAACGAAGTAATCGCGCACCGCCTCCATTTCGCTGTCGCGCTGCCACCATTCACCAAAAATACGTTCTGGCCCGTCGGCACGCTTGACCTTGCGGCGCTTGCCACGCCAGGTGATCGAGGCGGGTGGATAGTCGGGCATCAGCGCGATCGCCGTGATCAGTTCCGGCCGCGGCAACAACCGCACGGGCCGACGCCAGTGGCCGACCCATGCGATCTCGACTGGATCGGCGGCGGGACTGATGCGCTGGACGGAACGCTCGGGGACGTCGGAGGCCAGAGGGGCAAGGCGATAGACCTTGTGGCCGCGATTTCCATAGATGTCGATCAACGGCGAAACGTCGGTAACCTCCTCCTCCACCAGCGAGGATGAGCGCTGTACATCTTCCAGCGGCTCGGCGATGACGGCGACCAGGGTCAGTTTCTCGATGCCAAAGCCCGGCTCGATCTTCTCCGTGCGATCCCGAAACAGCTTGGTCAGCCAGGCGACATCGCGGGCCGGCTTGACTGTGCCGGCGCGGATGGCCTGCCTTGTGCCATCGACCTTATCGATGATCAGGTCGGCGCGGCGCACGCCGAGACCTTGTTTCTGAAGTTCCTCTATCAGTTGGACGATCAGCCGCCCGACATATTTGTTGATGGTCTCAGCAGCCCCGATCGGCTCGGCGAAAGAACGGGCAACCTCGATCAACTCGGCGGTTCGGATAGGTTCGATTGGCTCGGACGCACGTCCAAACATCTGGTCTAGCCGGCGACCGATCTCGGGACCGAAGCGAAGATTCAAAGGCGCGCGTGGTGTGTTGGCCAGCTCGCCGATGGTCTGGAAACCGAGGGTCCGCAGATCACCAATGATCTTGGGGGGCAGACGTAGCAGCGAGATCGGCAGTTTCTCCACAGCACGCACAGTCTCGCCAATCGGCACGATGACGGTGTCGCGGCTGACGGCGCGGGCGCAGGCATGCGCCGCACCCCATGTGTCGGCGACGGCGACCGGGCCGTCAGCTTTCTTGCCAGGAACTGGTTGGCGATCTTGGTCACCATCGGCAGTTCACCACCCTGCAGGTGGTCGGCGCCTTCGGTATCCAGGACAATCCCGTCCACACCATCGACGGCAACGATCGGGGAATAGAGCGTCAGCGCCCATAGGGTGATCCGCTCCAGCGCCGCGGCGTCCGTCTTGAGGTCTGCGTCCACCAGCATCAAGCCGCGAAACAGCGCCTGCGCCTTCGCAGCCGGCATGCCGACGCGCACGCCTGCTTTCCTTGCCGCCGCATCGGCGGCCGACACCCAGCGTTTCGAGCCGCCTTTGGCGATCACGGCGATCGCCTGTTCAGGCGGAATGGACGGATCGTCCCGGCGAATGCGATCGGTCGGCAGATCCGGTAGATAAATCGAGACGACCCTTGTCATCGCATGCCCTCACGAGAAACTCAGCACACTCACCCGCTTTGACGCGCATCAACTCCACAAACCATCTTGGTCGCCCCACCCCCGGAACCGGCAAGCCCTCCGACGGCATGACGCTGACCCGCCACCGCGTGGTGGAGGCCGTCGGTTGCCCGAAATCATTGGCTTCCGTCTGCCGCCGCCAGCGGCGCACAGCCAGCGCCATCGTCCCGGTACGCTCGGCCGCCAGCTGCAGCCGGCGCGAGCCGACCATTGGCAGGCGGACAAGCTCGCCGACAACGGCGCCTAACCCTCCGAAAGACAACCCCTCCTCCATGTTGGCGAGCACATCCTCGTCCTTGTCGGACTCGACGAAGATCACTCGATCGGAATGGAGACCGACCTGCGCCAATGCCGGGAAAAACAGATCCGGCCGCGTCAGACACCAGACGATCGGTCCCTTGGTTCTGGCTGCTATGCCGGCTGCAAAGAGGGCCGCGGCTGCGCCATCGACCGTGCCTGATCCACCCCCGGCAAACTCGTGCAGGGCGCCGTGGGCAAGCCCACCGCCCGGCAGGGGCCGCATCCATTTCAGGCACGCCGAATGCCAGACAGCCGGCCTTCTTCACCGTGCTGGTTTCGAGCGATGCGATCCGCTCGCGCAGATCGGAGATCACATCTAAAACGCTCTCTGACCCCCTTGGGGCGCGGGCAGCAGTCATCGTTCACGGCTCCCTTCAGAAACGTGTTTCAGGCCGACATCATGTCGTGCAAAATGCGGATGTTCCGTTTCTGTTCCGATGCCTGCGAAGAGTCAAGCGGGGCTCAGGCTGGGAATATTATCCTGCACATTAGAAGTGCCGTGGATTCAGGGGGGTAGCGGTGAAAAATTTATTTTTTCCAGCTCTGCGCGTTTGGTCAAGCGGCGTGAATAGCGGGGACAAGTCCCGGATCGTCACAATCTCCTTAACGTTTTTTTGTTGAATGACGAAGCCTCCGAGACCCAGACCGCTCCTTCGTGATACCGACGCCCCGCTCCGCTCGCGGCCGCGCAAGAAGCGCAATCCGTCGGAACCACAGTTTCCATTCGATCCCATGCCCGACCGCGTCGAGCCGGCATTGGCGCAGCTCAAAGCAAAGCCGCCACAAGGATCCGAATGGTCCTGGGAGGTGAAATGGGACGGTTACCGCCTGGCTGTGCATATCGAGCCAAACAGTGTCCGCATCCTCACCCGTGGCGGCCATGACTGGACGCATCGCTTCCCGGCGATCGAGCAGGCAGCCCGAGCGCTTGGGCCGGCGACGATGATTATCGACGGCGAGGCCGTAGTCCTCGATGAAGAGGGCCGATCGGATTTCGGGCTGCTGCAGCAATCGCTCGGAGCATCGGGAAAAAGGGCTGGCAACCAGGCCTCCGATGCCATCCTCTATGCCTTCGACCTGCTTTATCTCGATGGCCATGATTTGCGCGGAGTCGAATATCGATCGCGCCGGCATTTGCTCGAAGACACGGTGAAGGATCAGGACGGCGCCATCCGGCCGTCGGAAACGCTTGAAGCCGATCCCATCGTCCTGCTGGACCATGCCTGCCGGCTTGGGCTGGAGGGAATTGTCGGCAAGCACCGCGACCAGCCATACCGCTCCGGCCGGACTGGCGATTGGGTAAAGGTGAAGTGCGTCGAGAGCGAAGCCTTCTTCATCGTCGGCTATGAGCCGTCGGCAGCGTCGCCGGCCGGCTTCGGTTCGCTGGTTCTGGGCGCCTACCGCGATGGTGAGATCGTCGCTGTCGGCAGCGTTGGGACTGGCTTTAGGGAAGCCGAGGCCATCAAGCTCCGCAAGATGCTCGAAAAGCTACGGTGGAAGCAGAAGCAGCCGCCAGTGCCCGATACCGAAAATGCCGACGTCGTCTGGGTGCATCCGACGCTGATCGCCGAGATCGAGTTCCGTGCCTGGACGGCCGACGGCAAGCTTCGCCACGCGGCCTACAAGGGGTTGCGTGAACGGCAGGACAATGCCGACGTGATTCAGCTCGACTAGCGGAGCGCCATCGATGCGCTAAACTGCCCTCCATGGTCGAGCGGAGGATTAGCCTGGAATGTGCAACCTTTATCGGATGGAAGACAAGGACTGGGTCTCGAAATGGGCTCAGGACGCCGAGAGCCTGATCAACCTGATGCCCGCCTATCAGATGAACCCGGACCAGATGGGACCGATCGTTCGCAACAGGGCCGACGGACGCAAGCAGCTCGTCCATGCGCGCTGGGGCCTACCCTCTCCGATCTTCGCACAGAAGAAGGCGGCCGAAGCCCGCGCCGAGAAACTCAAAGCAAAAGGCAAGCCGGTCGACCTGGACGAGCTGATCCGGATGGAGCCGGATCGCGGCGTCACCAATGTCCGCAAGCTCACCCTGCCCCACTGGAAACGCTGGTTCGGTGTCGAACATCGCTGCATTGTGCCGGTGACCAGCTTCGCCGAACCGGATCCTAAAAGCCAAGCACCGGGTGGCAAGGTTCCGAATGCGTGGTTTGCCCGCGACGAGCAAAAGTCGCTGATGTTCTTCGCCGGCATTCACGTGCCGCAATGGAAGAGCGTCCGGAAGGTGAAGGACGGCCTGACCACGGACGACCTCTATGGCTTCCTGACCACCGATCCAAACGGTCTGGTTGCCCCGATCCACGAGAAGGCGATGCCGGTCCTGCTGCTGACCCAAGAGGAGACAAAGGTTTGGATGGAGGCGCCGTGGGATGAGGCCAAGGATTTGGCCCGACCCTTGCCGGACGATGCTCTTCTTGTCTTGGGACGGGAGCCCTATGGATCTTCGATCGTCTCGAACAGCGGAGAGCCTGTAGAGCAAGGTCGCTTGCTATAACGCTGACCTGAAAGCTTGATTGGATGGACAAACGAAAGGCCTGCCGCGGGAGGAGGTGCGGCAGGCTTTTCGAAAAAGTTGAACAACGGCTGGGAGGAGGAGTGCCGCTGTTCCGTCAGGCGCCCCTTGGGAGGAGGAGTGGGTCGCCTGAAACACGAAGCTCTGCGGGAGGAGGTGCATCACTTCGTTGCGTAAACCAATACATCGAAAGGAATGCCTGCAAAATAGACAGATGCGCAGTGCAGCCATGTGCATGATGCAGGTCTGTCGCTCCGTCAACATGTGACAGACAAGTCCCTCATCGTCGCCGATTTCCAATGACGGCACATCCATGGCCGAAGCCGATCTTGCCAGCGCGCCCGATTTGAGATTATGGCTGCGTGCCAATAAAGTTACGGAACTTGGGGGCGTAGCGTGCAGATACTCGTTCGAGACAATAATGTCGATCAGGCGCTTCGAGCGCTCAAGAAAAAGCTGCAGCAAGAGGGCGTGTTTCGCGAAATGCGCTTGTGGGAACATTTCGAAAAGCGGTCGGAAAAGCGGGCACGCGAAAAGGCTGAGGGTATTCGCCGGGTCCGCAAGCTCGCTCAAAAGAAGCTGAACCGCGAACTTGGAATCACACCTGTGAAAAAGCCGCGTACCTCAGCGAGGGCGAAATAGCCTGAGGCTACCAAAGATCTCCGGGGGTTGTGACCATCGAAGGGGCGGAAATGCTGGAAATCCTGAACGACGGAGCAAGGTTTCAGCCTGTCAATGATGAGCGGGACGCCATTGATCGCCTCGATGATCTGCTCGATCGGAAAGATACCGGACAGCTCTCGTTGGCGCGCTGCGTCAAGGCACTCACAGAACTCTTTGCCATCTATCCGGATTTCATCGACGGACACGCGCATCTTGGTTTTGCTCTGCTTGAGCAGGGCAAAGCTTCACGCGCGCTCGAAGCATGCAATCGCGGATACGATCTCGCAACAGCGATGATCCCCTCCACTTACCGTGGCGTGATTGAATGGGGTTGGCTCGAGAACCGGCCGTTTCTACGCGCCGCTCAAGGAGTGGCGCTTTGCCACCAACAACTTGGGCAGCGTCAACAGACCATCGAAGTGATGCAGCGCATGCTCAAGTGGAACCCGAACGACAATCAGGGGATCCGCTTTCTGATCGCGTCAGAGTATCTGCGCGCCGGTGACGCCTCACGAGCATCCCGTATTCTGAAAAAGGAAGCGGATCACTTTCCGCCCTATCAATACGAGGCCGCGCTTATCGAAATCGCTGCCGGCCGCGTGGTACCAGCTGCAACGACGCTGCGACGTGCCTTTATCGCCAACGGCTACATCGCCGAGATTCTTTGCGGGATGACTGATCCCTTGCCGCTGGCGATCTGGCATGGCTCGAACCTGGCGGAGCCGGAGGTTGCGCGATCTTATGCCGAGCATTACGCGGATCTTTGGCACACGACCCCGTTAGCCCTTCCGTTCCTACGTTGGGTACACATGCATCCCAGAATAATGTCGGAACGCTCAGAAATCCTCGCCATTAAGGAAGCACTCCTGTGGGAGCGTGACGGCGAAGCGAGACGGAGTCTTCTCGACAGGGAGGACATGCTGTTGGATCAGATCGACGATCGGCTGTCGTTGGAAATCGTTGCCAAGCGGCAAGACGGCTACAATCGGCTCGTCGAACCTTGGGTGTACCAATCTTAAAAAGTTACGCGGAGTGTGTTCCCCCGCCTTGAACTGAACGGCATCCGAGACTGAAGAAAAGCGGTTGCCGCGCTTTCAGAATTTGTAGCTGGCGCCAATGAGGATTTTTTGTTGTGTAGCTCCGACCTCGCCGATGGTTGAGCCAAAGTCCTTGTTGCCGAAGTCGGTGTACCTGTACTCACCCCGAATAAGGATGTTGTCAGTCAGGGCGTGCTCAACGCCGCCGCCGGCAGTCCATCCAATCAGAATATCGTCTTCCTTGCCGGCGCCGAGAGAATCGACTTTGACGCCGGCCGCAGCAACACCCGCTGTCGCGAAGAACAAGGTTCGATCCAACGCATAGCCGACGCGACCGCGGCCGGACGCATCCCATTCGACATTTGCGTCACCGTTGTCTTCGACATTGTAATTAAAGTCATTCTCGATACCGAACACAAAGTTCCCGCGCTGGAAATTGTACCCCGCATGCGCGCCGACGGATCCACTGTCGAGGCCCACCTCGGAACCAAACAGTGTAGCCTGATTCCAGTTATACCCGCCCTGAGCGCCGAGGTAGAAGCCAGACCAATCATATGCGGAGGAAACCTGTTGCTCAGTCGGAGGCGATGGTTGTTCGTAAACGATGTCGGCCGCCATAACGGGGGCTGCGGTGGACAACGCGACCGCTGCGAAGGCGAGGAATCTGAATTGCATGTGAAGTCCCTTTGTTGATCTGCAAACCAGGATGCCGCACCGGCTCTATCCTGTTTATGCCAGCGACTATGGTGCAGGGACGTGTTGCAGAGTGTCTTTTCAGATTATGTTATGTTGCGAGGCGCATTTTCCGTCGATGGCCTCCATGAGGTAGTGCCCGGCATCACGATCTTTTCGCCGATTTTGCTGAAGGGCGAGCCTGGGCTTCATGGAGCAATCGTCTGAGGTGATCTACAGATACCCCGTCAGCGTGCATGATCTGGCGGATAAGCGGGTCATTGAGAACGTCAGTCATCGTCAATTCATGATCGCACACGGTCTTCTCCTTTGCGTCGATGACTTATCGCCGACCGAAATAACGAGGCGATGTCCGAAAGGAGCCGATAGCAAGGCGGGACGTTCGATTAGGTTACGGTTCTTGATGGAATGTCTTTGAAGGCAGAGACAAATTGCGTGAGCTTGTCTTGATGATCTTGACCAAGGTCTGTCTTAACATCCGTATCTCGACCCTCCTCCACTCAGGTACGTCAGTGCGAAATCCGGTGCCCGATTTAAACCTCTCATAAGCAGTCAGAAGACCGTGGAAGCTTCGCAAACGCATTGTTTACGGAGCACCCGAGCAGAACGTACTTTATTTAAATGGAGGCGCAGCACCGAGCCGGCGCGGTATACTGCCATCAGGCTGCTAACTGGATGCGCGAGCAGCGATTTGTTTAATCGTATCTGCAGAAAACGGAGGACGGCGCATTTCGACAAAAGCGTCGATGGTCGCGGGCCTCTCGATAGTACGCCTCGTCTGGGCGATTGATTTCTTCGCGGCGGGCCTGTTGCCGTTGCCATGTTTCCCGATCGCGATCGCGCTGCTCAGGCGTCTGATACCCATTGCGCCAGAAGCCAGGTTGACGGTCGTAAGGATAATCGTCACCGACGCAACCCGACAAGACTGGGATAGCGAGCACGCAAAGTACGGCTCCTATTTTCGATTTCACTAGGGGCATGTCTGTTCCTCAGGGGTTATTCGCCTTTAAAAATTCAAGGGAGTTGTGGTTTTGCGAAATCAGCCGAACGCAAATCGTATCAATCCCACTCCGACAGGCTGACCACCGCATCTCGACCCAGCTTTAGCGTTGTAAATGGCAAAGCTGCTGTTTGAACCAGCACATATCCGGCACCATTCAGTGCGGCGGTACCAAACTCCGCTGCACGATTTCCGTCTTCCGGCTCTGAGGTTCTTGTCTCGACTGTATTGGGAAGTGGGGGAGCTGTAGTGACGACTTTGCCTCCAAGCAGCGGATCCCGGCTTTCGCAACGAGGACTGCATCGATCGTAGCGGGTAACGTCGCCCGCTTGTCCGATGACGCCGACACTGTTTATCGCCTCGGTCCCCCCGGATTTTGCGGCTGCGTAGACCGGACGTTTCGTCGGAACCACAGTGAAGGCGGGAGAAACAGCTTCTGTTGCCGCTTCGCTGACCATCATGGTTGGAGGTGTGGTGTCGACGATGTCTCGCAGTGTCGACGAAGGGACCACTTTCTCCTGACCGACGGGATATGAGGCCACAGCATCTGTTGCAACCGGAGCATTTGTCGAAGGCAAATTGCCATAAGCGAACGCACAGACCGTTGCAAGCACAAGTCCGCCCGCCCCGATCGCAAGCAGGGCCGATGAACGGTACCTCGGCTTAGGGGACCGTATCTCGAGATCGTGGCGATGCTGCCATACACGCTCCACCCGGATCACACCACCATTGGGAGCCTCCTGCGGAGAAATGATATCGCCTTCAAGGTGATTGGACATGGAATGCCTCTCGTTTGGCGTTGATGATGATTGAGTTCGGTGCTGGGTGCGCCCATCGTTGATGACTGGAATGTCACCAGTCGCCCCGTTGAACCCCGAGTCTGTCGTTCTCAGTATTGGTCGTGGACGACACCCATGATATCGCCAGACCGCGATACGCTCACGAGCAGGTTGTCGCCGCCCCGGGTCGCCTTGACCAGATAACGCGGGCCGACGTCTTCAACGTTCCTGACCCTGTAGCCACGATCCTCAAGCAAGGTGATGACGTCATCAGGTCCAAAACTCGACTGTTGCCCGGACCAGCGGCCTTGCGCATCGTGCTGCCGGTTCCATTGATGCAGGAAGTTGGATTCGGTGCGCCCATCAACGGGATAAGAGTTTGACTGGTCATCATAGATAATCACCTGCGAATGGGCAGGCAGTGCGGCGATGGGACCAAAAGCTGCGACGGCACTCAAAGCGATGACATAACGTCTCATAGACTTCCTCCTTCGTTGAACGCCGTCCCGCGGCGTCGGCTGAGCCGGTTGGCCATCGTTGCACGGGCGCAACAATCCAAAGCCATTGACTGGGCGACATCATGCATCTGGCGTCTGTTGCCGTGTGTCGTTTGTTATTGCGTTATGTTGCGCTCATCTCGCGGGCGCAATTGTGCAAGGAGCGCATCGGCACCCTTGTCGATCGCGACCCGCGACGCTTTGAGAGCCCCGAAACTTGCACCTACATTCATCGCACTCGGATACTGTTTGGACACATAGGCCGACAACAGTGTGTTGTTCGTCGCATCGTAGATCTCGACAGCGTAGGCTACGGAACCGGTCATCGACCCTTCCTTGTCGCGAGCGGCCTGCACCGCATTGAACACCCCTCCCCCGACATCAAGATGCGAGAACGGACCAAGGACGGGTGTTGTGGTCTTTGCACCGGTGAGTGTCAGATGGACGCGCAACGTTCCCGGCGCTGGCGCACTGACGACGGAAAACCGTGTTCGCAGCTTCTGCGTGAACTGGGATTGCATATAGCTGGCCAGAGCCGTTTTGTCCTGCTCGCTGACTTTGATGAATTGGTTGTCGGGGCCCCGGTAGACCGTCACGGGATCGACGATCACCTTGTCGTACTGCTTCCAGTTCGTTCCGCTGTTGTAGCGGTAGGGAACACGACCGCTGCGGTCACTTGGGTCAGCCTTGAGGTGCTGCGCAGAGGCAAGTCCGGTATAGGCGGTTGGGTCTGCAGTGGTACAGCCGGCAAGGGTGGCGCTGAGGATGAGGCACACGCTGGCTTTCGAAAGTATCTTCAATGATTTTTGCTCCAGCCGGTTTAGTGCCGTGCGGCGAGTTCGACTGGATGAGCGATAGCTGATGGCGTCGTTGCTGTGTTTTCAAAAATGTTGGGAAATGTTCGCGCTGCGGGAACTCCTCAAACGTCAGGAAGTCGCGAGACAGAAGTAGCTTCAGTTTTCGGTAGTATCATCTCCACGACAAGCCCATTTGGCAAACGATCCTGCAATCTGAACAGGCCCTTGTGCCCTACTGTAACAATGCCTTGCGCGATTGAGAGACCGAGCCCGAAGCCTCCACTCTTCGCCCCGGTCTGTCGCGATTCGTCCGCCTTGAAGAATGGCTCGAGGACCTTCTGCTTTAGGTCATCGGGCAAGCCGGGTCCATCATCCGAAACTTTGATGATGACGGCCTGGCTGCTGTCTTCGAGTTCGATCTCGATAGAATTGGCGTACCGAGACGCGTTGTCGATCAGGTTGGAAATGGCGCGCGTCAGACCCTGCGGCATACATATGAACTTAAGCCTCCGCGGTCCGATGAAGCGGATACTGATACCGGTATCGGCAAAGTCATCGGAAATCGTTTGCAGCAAACTCGATAGATCCACCTTACGCGCCGGCTCGAACTTATTGTCGAGAAAGCTGAGGCTGGCATCGATCAGCGAGGACAGCATTGCGACATCAGCCAGCATCATTTCCTTCAATGCAGGTTCGTTCGAGCGATCAATACGCATGCGCAGTCGCGTAAGGGGTGTCCTGAGGTCATGGCTGATTGCCCGCAGGACCCTGGTCCGTTCTCGCAGCATCGTCTGTATCCGACCCTGCATGACATTGAGGGACGCTGCCAGGCTTCTGATCTCGGACGCCCCTTCGGCTTTGAATGGCTCCTCTGAATGATCGTCCATGCTGACGCGTTGCGCGGTATTCGCAAACCGGACAAGAGGCTCCGTTATCAACCAGCTGCCGAGCAAGGCAAGGAGGACAAGCGGAATGACGATCTTCAAAATGCCGCTTGCCATGGCCGGCGCAAGCCAGACGCTGGCGGGGAACTGAGGCATCGAAAATGCCAGCGCCCGGGCGCTGTCGAGCTTGACTATCAGTACGGACGGATCGCTGTTTCCGGAGAATGCAGCGCTGATCGCCGTTACGATCCCATCGTTGATCAGTCGCTTGACCTGATGCAGGATTTCCGGATTTGGCATGCCGTCCTTGTAGGAGATGGTCGCGCGCGAGGTCTCGACGCGTTGTGTCGAAACCCCCATCCGGTCGGCAAATTGTAATGCTTCCTCTTCGTCTGTCGAGGTCCTTGCCCGCGCGAACCGCTCCAGGATTGTCTCTATCCGACCCGCGAACAAGCCAATCTCAATGCCCTTATCGTGACGGCCGTAGATGAAAGGCTCCGTCGTAGCCGCAACTGCCGAAACGAGCACAACCAGGAGAATGGCGAGGAATACGAGTTGTTTGCGGATGGAGGCGCAGCGGAGCCCCTTCATGAAAGGCGCTCTACCTTGGAGGCAAACAGGTATCCGCCCAGCCGCACGGTTTTGATAAATGTCGGGTCTTTGAGATTGGGTTCGATCTTCTGCCGGACCCGGCTGATATGGGCATCGATGCTGCGCTCGATCGGGCCGGCCGAACCAGCATGTGTCATGGCCAGAAGCTGCTCGCGCGTGAGCACCTTGTTCGGATGACAACAAAACGCCCACAGTAAATCGAACTCTGCCGTGGTCATCGAAACCTGAGCACCTTCCGTATCGAACAATTCTCGGCTCCGCGGATCGATCCGCCATCCCGAGAACGTCATCGGCTCTAGTTCGGCGTCCGGTTCTTCATGATCGGAGGCTCTGCGCAGGATATTTTTAATGCGTGCCATCAACTCGCGTGAATTGAACGGTTTGGTGACGTAGTCGTCTGCCCCAAGTTCCAGGCCGAGAATCCGGTCGATATCCTCGCGAAGCGCCGTCAACATGAGAATTCGTGTTTTTCCCGAGGAACGCAACCGTCTGCAGATGCTAAAGCCGTCCTCTCCAGGCAGCATTCCATCCAGAAGGATGAGATCGAAGCTGTGACGGGCAAGGATCCTATCCATCTCGATCCCGTTTGCGACCGAGGCGGCTTCAAAGCCGCTGCTCTTGACCAGATCGACAAGCATGCTCGCGATATCGCCGTCGTCTTCAACAATCAGGATTTTTGGCTGCGTTGAGACGACCGTTTTAAGCGCAATATTTCCTGGCTGCTGCGGGGACATTGCCATAGCTTCAACTCTCGGCCGGTCACACCGGTCTTTTGTCATGACTGATACGCGGCCGCGCCGCACTTGGTTCTACCTCTATCGGATCTCGTGCAAAACTATATTCGGAAATGTTGCGAAATGTTGCGGCGTGTTGAGGTGCTCCTGGCAGATGCCGGAGGTAGCTGGTTCATAAACCGGCCATCAGCGAAATTGGGCATCGACGAGGACCGCCGCGATGTAGCACGCCCTCACCAACAGCAGCGAAAAGAATACCAAGGACACCGATGCGATAAGGTGATGTCTGGAATGCGAGCGCTTGGGTAACCGCGCCGCCAACCTAAGGCAGGTATACTTTGCGTACCGGGCGAGCGCGACGATGACAAAGAACGCCAGAATGACATATCCGCTCAGGGATGCTGCGCCGATCAACCAGAACATGAAAAAACAACCTCCCAAAAACCAGTGCTCCTCATTCGGAGCTGAGAGTCTCCAAATCGCGGCGACGCGGGAAACACACCTGAAGAGCGATTGCCCGCTCGGGAGTTCGGCTCCTTGACCATCAACGGACGTTTCATAGGGGGTAGATGACTTCGACTGAACTGGAAGTCTCGTTGCTGGACGCAGCGGCAAATCAGGATTGAGCATCCATCATTCCCTTGCGGCTATGCCCGATTTGCAGGGCTCTTGCAGCACGGACCCACCAACGGACTCTATTCCTTTGGTGGGTCCGTGCAGTGTTCGCACGAGCTACGCGGTCCGATCCCGAATCTGACGCAGCGCGGGACAGAAACTCAACCCTTTCGAGGAAGGATTTGCTGTCGGAGCGCTTCAAGTTGACCGGGCTTGTATCGTTCGAAATCTTGGCGTGAAAGAAGACTTCGAGATTGATCACCGGCAAGGCGCGAATATTGCGCAGCAAGTCGATGTCCAGACGGTTGGTGATGGCAAAAGCAAATTCATCGGAGCGAAGCGCGTCGAAAGCCTCCGGCACAGTCGAGACAGAGACGGGCTGAAATCCGTGTTCCAACAGCTTTACGGCGATGGTCGCTCCGAATGGCTCGGGCAGGAAGACAAGTATTTTCTTGGTGTTTGAGGTGCAGAGCATTTGAGCGCTTTCCTGATGGCGGGTGAAGAAGCCTAACCCATCCATTCGCAGCGCTGTGTTCGATTTTGTGTAATTTTATTCAGGCTTGGAAATTGTAGCAAAACCAAATGAGATTGAGTCCAACCGCATTCCTCATCGCTGTAGTTTGCTCCGCATGGAAAGGCTTGGGGTAACGCCTCCCCATGCGGTCCACGGACAGCATGCGCCAATCGAGACGTGCTGGGCCATGAATGAAATACCGACGCTTGCCGTCTAACTGCTCATCGCGAACACATGCCAGATCGACGTATGTCGTTGGATGCTGTTATGTGCAGAAATGTTGCAGCGTCGATTTTCTCAGCACGATTGGGGGGAGGTCCATCGTTGTGCACGCTTTCGCTTTCATCAGAAGCTGGACCGCGATAGTACAATGTTATGACGATCAAGATTACCAGGGACGAACACCGTCTTCGTTGAAAAAGCCACCATTCGGGCCATCTTCGCCAAGTGTAGCGAGATGAACAAGAACGGTTGCAGCCTGTTCGACACTGCGCGGACCAGACTTGTTGTTGAAGTCGGTCGCAGTGTAACCCGGATCGCCAGCGTTAACCTTCATCGCCGTGCCATCGGCCTCTTTTGCGAAGGCGACAACAGCGGCATTGAGCGCTGATTTGGACGAGCAGTAACCGATTTCCTTGATCTCGTAGAATGGATGGGTGCGGTCCGACATGATCGATAGGGAACCGACCGAACTACTGGTCATCACAATTCGCCCAGCGGGCGCGGCACGCAAGAGCGGCATGAAGGCTTGTGTTACTCTGATCGCGCCGAAGACATTGGTCTCGAAAACCGTTTTTATATTGTCGAGACTTTCGTCGCTTGGTTCTTTGTCGTGATCAATGATGATCCCGGCATTGTTGACGAGAACATCGAGATGACCCGAGTGCTCGCGGTAGCGGGCCGCCGCGGCTGCGACCGAAGAGGTGTCAGTAACGTCGATTGTAAGCGCCTGGGCGCCATGACCCATGTCACGCAATTCGGCCGCAGCGGCTTCGCCGCGCCCGGCGTCGCGACAACCGAGCCAGACCGAATAACCCAGTCCTGCAAGGCGCCGGGCCACTTCGAAACCGATACCCTTGTTGGCGCCGGTGATAATAGCATTCTTGGTATCTGCCATGAAAAGTCTCCATTTTTTTGGGGATGTCTGGAAGCCGCCGGTGACAGCTCGCGGACCGGCCAGGAAGTCCGTCCCACTGCCGGTAGCGTCGTTATCGATAAAAACGCGACATGCCATGAACCGTGCGGTGTCTTAAAGTTTTCTTGGTTTGGCAACGGCGACCATCAAAGGATGACGTCATCTATTGCTGAAAGGCCCGTAATAGGCCGCGCAATCGCTCTACGCGCGACCGCCCAATTTGGGCCGCCTTTGCCGCGCACGCAATCTCACGTGTCGGCATTCGCGAATACCGGCAACTTGCCGAACATCTTATCGTGACGGACTGCTTTAGCGATCAAATTTGCTGCTTCTTGCTTCGACACCGTGCGACCGGGCGCGGCGAGAAACGTGTCGAGGGTCACCTGCTTCGCAACATAGTTGGTTTCCGGCGTCATATATGGCTCGACATAGATTGGCATGGTCGGCTCACTGCGCCAGGCTTGCGCCAGATCGCCCATGTCAACGAAATCGTAGCCGATGCCGTCCAAAAAGGAGATCACCTGGGATTTTGCATCTGCATCGTTGCCTGCAACAGGCAATGCACTGCGATCGGCATCACCAGCCTCGCGCGCGCTGGTTAACAATCGGACGAAATCGACATTGTTGAGTGCCCGGACAACTGTTGAACGAGCAAAGTGACGCTGCACCAATTCGCTCGTCGAGACCGTGTCCGTGTGCACTTCCATCATATCGCCATCCCGCTCTGGATAATAGTTCAGCGTATCGATGAGGATTTTGCCCGCCAAAACGTCCGCGGGTATGGTTGCGAAGACCGCAAACGGGATGGCCAGGACGATCAAGTCTGCGGCGGCAGCCACCTCCGGCAAAGTGGCCGCGCGTGCCTGTGGTCCAAGCTCTTTGACAAGATCGACTAAAGAACTGGGCCCTCGTGAATTGCAAATGACGACGTCGTAACCGCCGGCAATTGCCAACCGAGCAGTCTGCCCGCCAATCATTCCACTGCCGACGATGCCAATTGTGTTCTTCATGATAAATCCTCATTCATGCTGCGGTTCGGGAAATATGAGTGTTGCGGAATTTAGGCACAATCTTGCTTGCGGCCATTTCAATGATGCAGAGAATGCATTTATCGCAATCGCTGTTTTTTGTGAGATGCGCCCGCGGCCGCCAAGGCTTTCGCGTCAAACCCACTGTCCCCAGCGGCTCAAAGGGCGGAACCGCCAGAAAACACTGCGCCACGACATGCGCTATCCGAAAGCAGCGATCATTGTTCTTCGGGAGCCCGATTTTAACGTTATCGAACCTGCATAACCGCCCAGTGTAAGACGAGCAGCGCTGGCATAGCTCCTCCCACGACACAAAGACCCAGCCAACCGGCATAAGAAAATGCCAGGCTTCCAAGCCCCGATCCGATCGACATTCCGATAAAGGCAGCCGTCACGAATATCGACGTGATGCGTGACTGTGCCGTGGTGTTGAGCTTGTAGAGCACCGACTGATGAACGACCTGCAGGCCCATGGCCGCGACGTCAAGAACGAGGATGCCTGCAATGAGAACCGGAACGTAGTGACCGCCGATAGCCATGAGCAGCCAGGAAGCCGCAAGCATGACGGCAAGACCGCCTGTAAGCGCACTTGTCCATCCACGGTCGGCAAGTCGGCCAGCATAACTTGCCGACAGGGCGCCTGCAGCACCGACCAGCCCGAACAGACCGACGGTTGCCGGAGAATAGTTGAACGGGTCTGACGTCAGGTGCAGTGTCAAGCCAGTCCACAATGCGCTGAAGCTCCCCATACCCAGCATACAGTAGACCGATCGCCGCCGGACTTCCGGTTCGTCGCGGATCATCGATGCGACTGATTTCAGCAGTCCGAGGTAATCGAGCGGCTTGTGTTTTCCGTCGGCGACCATCGTCTGCCGCAGGATGAACCAGAATATAGAGACGGCTACCGCGGCGAAGACGTACATCCAACGCCAGCCAACGAACTCGGCGACAACACCCGACACGGTTCGGGCAAGCAGGATACCTAAGAGCACACCGGTAATAACCAAACCCACGCGCTGACCGCGTACGTCTTCGGGTGACCCTGATGCTACGTAGGGAATGAGGACCATCGTTGCGCACGCTGTCGCTCCCATCAGAAGCTGGGCCGCGGCAAAGAAAAGAAAAGTTGGGCTGAGGGCGGTAGCTATCAACATCACGACGCAGCCTGCGAGCATGAAGGATGCGAGTTTGCGCCGGTCCATGCCATCGCCCAGCGGAACGATGAACAGGACACCCAGGCCATAGCCAAGCTGCGTGAGCGTCACGAGGTAGCCCGCATGGGCGGGATCAACGCCAAAGGACTGCGCTATCACCGCCAGCAGAGGCTGGGAGTAGTAGATGTTGGCAACCATGACAGCCGCCGCGAAGGCAAAGAGATAGACTTGGCGTGTTGTTACGGCCTGTGCTGACGTTGATGTCATGAATGGATACCTCTTACTCCGAAAAATGAGCGCAGACAGGAAGAACCCGTCTGCGCTTTCAATCTGTCAGCTGTTCGGCAATCAAGCCGGGTAGTTGACCTCTACCGCCCAACTGTCCTTCGGCTGGGCATGCAGGTTCCAGAAGGCTTCGGCGATAGCTGTCGCCTCAGCCGATCCGGCCGCGATCAGCGCGCCGACGGTGACTGTTGCGATATGCACGCCACGGTCCCGGAAATTGTCGAACGTCCCAAGGGTCAATGCCCGCATGCCGGCTTTGCCAATGCTGAGCGACAGGTAGTCAGGGTGAGGAGTCACGCCGAAAATGCCACCGGTGAGGAGAATAGATCCTTCGCCACGCTTGAGCATACCACGCGAGACGTCCTGCACGGCGACGAGTGCAGCACCGATATTGATCGTGAGGTCGGGAACGAAGGTTTCGGCCTGCTGGGTTTCGATCGTGGCGGAATGCATTGAGGCGGAATTAAAGTGCAAGACGTCGACCGAGCCGAATTCGCTTTCGGTTTCCTTGATGAGGGCACTGATGCTGGCAAGGTCGCCTGCATCTGCGGACTTAGCCGCCACAATATAGCCCTTGTCCTTCAGCTCGGCGACACGCTCGCCAAGTTTGGCAACGTCGCGAGAGGTCAGGACGACCCTGAAACCCTCTTTGGCAAAGCGCTCTGCGGTCGCGATGCCGATACCAGGACCGGAACCGATGCTCAGGAATGTTTTCATATCTAGTGCTCCTTTTCTTGCTGGAGACAGAAGTAAGCCTTTGCGAGCGATCCAACAATTGTGCTAAAGCTCAACTGACTAATGCGCAATTTGCAGGAATGAAATGCACGAAGGTTTTGACGATCTGGCGGCCTTTGTGGCTGTCGCGGAAACTGGCAGCTTTCGCGTCGCCGCTGGCCGGCTCGAACGCGACGCGTCGGTTATCTCGCGACGGCTGACGCAGCTGGAGCAGCGTCTGGGCGTACGTCTTCTCTTAAGGACCACGCGAAGCGTGACCCTCACCGAAGCCGGTAACTTTTACTTCCGGCGTATCCGGTCCGTGCTGGACGAGTTGGAGATAGCGACACGGGAGGTCGCCGGTTTTGCAGCAACTCCGAAAGGAATGTTGAAGATCTCCCTTCCGGTGACCTTAGGCCGGGATGTGATCGCACCGATGCTTCCAACCTTTCTGTCCAGATACCGGGAGATCCGCATCGATGCGCATTTTCTCGATCGCACCGTCGACATTGTCAGCGAGGGATTTGACCTCGTTATCCGCGTCGGGATCATTCGTGACAGCTCGCTGATGGCGCGAAAAATTGGAGCGTTCCGGAGCGTACTGGTGGCGTCCCCTGCGTATGTCGACGAGTTCGGAACACCCGGCACCCCGGAGGAACTGCGCGATCACGCCTGTCTTGGATTTACCAATCACCCGGACTGGCCGAACTGGGTTTTGGAGAAGGACCGCAAACGCGTCACGCTTCAGCCAGTAGGACCTTTGATCGCCAACAGTAGCGAGGCAGTTATGCTGGCGGCGACGCGTGGCACGGGCATCGCCTTGGCGCCCGACTGGATGAGCGCACCGCTTCTGGATGCAGGAACGCTTGTCCCGGTCCTGGCGGGGTGGAAGACCGTCCAAGAGATCGGCGTCTATGCCGTCATGCCACCCGGAGCGCTCGTGCCCGCCAAGACCCGTGTGTTTCTCGATCATATCGTCGAGGAAATGCGCGCCACCAAGTTCTGGTAAGATCACGAGATGGCGCGCAAGCTTGCGTCAGAAATCCTGTAGGACCTGATTGGGTGCATCCACAACCTGGCCACAGCCCACGCGCGACGAGGTTTCAATAGCGGCCAGGACCCGATGCAGATTGACCGCATCGTCAAACGTCGGGGCGGTATGCGTCCCGTTCCTTAGGTCAGCAGCCATTCTTTTATAAATTCTTGCTACATTACCCGGTACGTAATCGTCGAGACCCAGCCCATCGTCCGGCACCACAATCGGCTGAAGTGTCCGGTCTTCACCGCGTCCACCGGAAATCGTCAGAGGCAGGATCTGGGTATGACCTGTAGCAGCGGTCACCCGAAGATCCCCGTCCGATCCATGAATGTCCCAGACAAAACCATCCACGCCACGCGGCTCGCCGCCCTGATAATGAATAGAGACAGTTGCATCGTCGTACAGCCTGCCGGTCACAAGGATCTGGTCCGGTGCGTCCATCGGCACCATTTCGCCGGTCTCTGTAGCGAGAACCTGCTTGTAGCGCGTGTCAAGCAGAGCCGACACCTCGGTCAAGTCCCCTAGGACGTCACGAAGTACCGCCAGCGAATGAGCAAACGGAATGGTGAGAAGGGTAGCGCCATTGGCATTGTCCAGAAGATAGCCGTCGGTCTTGAGGTCATCGATCGTCGCCCCCCAGATCCGACCACGACCGGTCATGGTCGTAGACAGTATGTTTCCAACGAAGCCATCCTTGACCAATTGTCTCAAGTGCCGCATCGCAGGTGTCACCCGCGCCTGCGTGCCAGTCACAGCAAGAACACCCTTATCCGCAGCAAGTTTGGCCAAGGCCACCGCTTCATCCAGCGTGCGCCCGAGCGGCCATTCACAGTAGACGTGCTTGCCGGCGTTGACCGCCGCCAGCACGAGATCCCAGTGCGCCGGCACCTTGACAGTGACCGCCACGATGTCGATGTCTGGTGAAGCAACCATGTCCTCCATACTGGCAAAAGCGCGCGGGATGCTGCAAGCCGTTGCCGCCGCTTGTGCGCTGGCAAGGGTGGAATTGGCGACCCCCACGATTTCGAAGTCGTCTGCGAGGTGGCGAAGGGCAGGCAGATGTGCGAAGGCGGCCCAGCTGCGCTCTGGTTGGAGACCGACGATGCCAACCCGGAAGCGATGATGATCCATCAGATTTTCCTTATAGTCTGGAGCCGGCAAGGCCTGCCAGCGATCCGAACATACGGTCGTGGCGAACAGCTTTCGCAAGAAGTGCCTTGAGGTCATCGCGGCTCACCACATTGCCAGGGTTGGCGAGGAACCAACCCCGCTCCGTCGCCTGAGTTAGATCGGCGGGGATGTTACCGATATACGGCATAACGTAAGCAGGCATGGTCGGCTCGCTGCGCCAGCTTTCCGACAACGGCCCCATATCCACCACGTCATATCCAATGGCTTCGACAAAGCTGATGGTGGATCGCTTGGCATCGGCATCATCGCCTGCAACAGGCAGTGCGCTCCGGTCGGCTGCACCGGTTGGCCGCGCATTTGTCAGCAACCGGACCCAATCTACGTTGTTAATCGCACGAACAACGTGCGACCGGGCGAGATGGCGTTGGACGAGTTCGCTCGTGGAAATGACGTCGGTTTCAATCTCAGCCATCTCACCGTCGCACTCGGGATAATAGTTCATCGTGTCAATGACCGTCTTGCCGGCCAGTAACTCAGGCGAAAGATGCGTGTAGGCTGCAAAAGGTATCGCTGCGACGATAAGGTCGGCCGCTTGAATTGCCTCCTCTGCGGTCGCTGCGTGGGCGAGCGGACCCAGTTCGTTGACCAATTCCTGAAGAGTTTCCGGACCGCGTGTGTTGGCGATGACGGTGTTATATCCGGCTGCAACGCTAAGGCGAGCCGTCTGGCCGCCAATCATACCACTGCCGAGGATCGCAATGCGCTTATCCATAGTGATCGTCCTTTCCTTTAATAAGGTAAGTCACCATAGATAAATGCGAAGCCGGGGGTAATTTCAGAATATCGCATTTCATAGCTGCGCTGTTTGCATTAATGGTCCGGTGTGCAGATATCGGTGTCACCTCGGAAATCGGCAACCGAGCAGCTGGCCATCGGCGGGCACGATATAAATCCCAATTGAGGGAGGATCGCGCCGGATTGATGCAAACGACACATCGCAGTTCTGCTGAAAACGACAATTGTTCGATGAAGTGCGCCCGATCTACGCTGCAGCTCCGCGGTGACGCACCGTTTAGAAAAGGGATTTTGGAATGGAAAATTCACGGCCGAAGGTCAGCATTTTTGTGACCTATCAAGGAACGACCGAAACGCGGTTTGACAAAGAATATTACGTAGCAACCCATTTGCCGCTGGCGATCGAAGCTTGGGGAAAATACGGCCTGGACAGTGCCGAAGCATTCTTTCCGACGAACAACAAAGAAGGGACCATTGCGCTGGCGGAACTGAAATTTACTGATGAGAACGCGTTGCAGGCATCGTTTGGTTCGGTCGAAGCCCCGAGCGTAATGAGCGATGTTATCAATTTTACCGATGTTGCGCCGGTGATTTCACGAGCGGTCGCGCTTTGATTCAAAGACGGCGGTCGGAGGAAAGCGCGAACTGCTGCGCTTAACGACGGGTCATCGAGTGATCGCATCGTCGACATAACGCAGCGGCTACCACCGGTATCCGCTGCCCTCCTTTGCCAGTCGTCCGATCCCAGGATACGTGACATGCGCACCGGCAACGAGGTAACCTCGCTTTGCCGCATCCGCAAAAACCGTTTGGCGTTGTTTCATCGCCGCCATACGGTTTCCGTCGAAAATGACATTGATCTGCGGTGCGGGAAACTGCACTTCTTCGATGTGCATCAGGTCACCCCAAAAGAGCAGCTGCTCTCCGTTGCTTTCCAGCATATAGCCGCTGTGGCCCGGCGAGTGACCGGGCGTCGGCTCGCTTCGGATGCCCGGCATCAATTCCACGCTCCCCTCAAAGCGGGCGAGCTTCCCAACTTTTTCGTAGGGCTCGACCATGGCATTCACCCCTTCCCGCCGATCGACATGCACAGTCGCATTCGGAAAGATCCGTTCGTCGCCTGCAACCAGGCCTCCGGCGTGGTCATCGTGTAGATGGGTGATGAACACGTCTGTGATCTCCTCGGGGGAATAGCCCGCTGCCCTTAGGCTGGCTGGCAGCTTGTTCAACGTGGGGCCGTAGAACAGACCGCAGCCACCGTCGATGAGAACCGTTCGACCGGCATGCCTGATCAGGAAGATGTTGACGGACGTGTGTAGCGGCTTTGCCTGCATGTGCGCGTTGCCGAGGTGCCGGTCGATCTCAGCTCGCGGGGCGCCCGTCAACATGTCCGGCGTGAGGACCATCGTTCCGTCCGACAGCGCCGTCACCTCCGCGTCACCGACCATGACGCGGAGATAGCCAGCTTGAGGTTTACGCATCGACGAAGAAGACGTTTGGTCAGCCATTGCAGAAGACGTTTTAAGGAAACTGGCAAGCAGGATGACAGCTATGATGGTCGTCCGAATCATCTCGCGGTACCTTTCTCGCAATCAGACACAGTCTGCGATGTCGATCCGCCCGTATCAATCAGATGCTTCTGCAGGACATAATTGCAGATGATGCATTAGAGCAAAAACCGGGATGATGAAGGGTCGGGCGGGCGAAACCGTGATTATCACACTTCCCGGCAGGTGGGTGAGCTGGCCTAACACTGCCGGCTGAAACCTCTTGAACCTTTCGCTCCCGCATTGTGGGACTGCCACGCGGCACGCGTCAATTCGTGCGGAGCCTATGGGTAATCGCCGCTAGAACCGTGCTCATAACTGCAGCTGCAGCGCCAAAACCAAATGCCAACTCAGATCCAAAGTGATCGAGAAGCATCCCGCCGATGGTCGCACCTACGAACAATCCGAGCTGCATGGTAGCAACTATCAAACTACCACCTGCCTCGGCGTCATTCGGCAATGATACCGATAGCCATGCAAACCAGCCGACGGGACAGACCGTAGTCGAAAGGCCCCAGACGAAAAGCAGCGCACCCATGCCCCATACCGAAGCCCCGAAATAAATCATCGCCAATGCAAGCGCTGCCATCAAGAGTGGAACCGCGATGATGACCCCATAGATCGTACGTTTGAGAATGGGACTGACCAACAGCGACCCGGTAAGGCTACCGACACCCATGACCAGCAAAAGGGCGGAAAGCGTATTGGTGTCGACCTTTGTCACGCCCTCAAGAAAGGAGCGCAGATATGTAAAGACCGCAAATTGCCCGGCAAAAAGAAAAAGCGTGGCTGCGACGGCGAAACATACGCTCGGTTTCGCGAGGAGGTAAAACGCCATGCGTCCGGCATTCGGTTCAACCGGCAATTTTGGTAATTTGACCATCAACCAAACCAGGGCGACGATCGCTACGGGCACCAACGCGAACAATGCACCGCGCCAACCAACAACGCCGCCGAGAAAACTGCCTAATGGGGCGGCGACGGTCGTGCCAAAGGCGACCGCGCCCTGAAGGATTGCCAGTGCGCGAGGGACGACTTCGCCAGGGACGAGGCGCATGACGGTTGCCGTTGAAATCGACCAAAATCCACCGATACTGATTCCGAGCAAAGCGCGACCGACGAGAACGAGGCTGTAGTTAGGAGCGACAGCAACCAACGTGCAGGCAGCTACCATCAAAAATGTGAGCCCGCAGAGTAGCGTCTTGCGGTCGAGGGTACCGACGACCTTCGACAGGAACAGGCTGGTCAGCAGCGCAAGGATACCGGAGAACGACACAGCCTGACCGACCTGCCCCTCCGAAACCGACAGTCCCGACGCCATGGGGGAAATAAGGCTCATCGGCATGAACTCTGACGAAACCAGCACGAACGCTCCGAGCGTCATCGCAAATACCGGGTTCCAGGCAGCCTTTACGGGCGCACTTGTGAAAGTAGACGTCACGGCCATGCCGATCTCCGTTTTATTGAGGAATGTTTGAAGCAAAGCCTATTGAAGGCGAGAACCGTGCGATGGACGCCTTTTTATCCGTGATGGTGCGTCGCGTGTTGCGAAGACGCGAAAGGCGGAGACTGAAGCAAGATCGGCAGGCTTGAGGTCAGCTTTTCAGCGAGTCGAGATCTATGACGAAGCGATATTTGACATCGCTTTTCAGCATACGGCCATAGGCTTCGTTGACGTCCTGAATCTTGATGAGTTCGATGTCTGAAACAATGCCGTGCTCGCCGCAGAAATCGAGCATCTCTTGTGTTTCGGCGAGCCCGCCGATCAGCGAACTACCAAGGGAACGGCCGCGAAACACCATGGGCGCGGTGTTGAGACTATTGCTGAGCGGCCCAAGATAGCCAACGAGCACGATCGTGCCTTCTGGAGCGAGGGTTGCGATGTATGGGTTGAGGTCGTGATCGTAAGGTACCGTGTCGATGATCAAATCGAAGTTGCCAGCAACTGCCTTCATCTCCGCCTCGCTCTGGGAGATGACGATATGATCGGCACCCAGGCGCCGGGCATCATCTTCCTTGCCCTTCGAGCGGCTGAACAAGGTCACATCCGCGCCCATTGCCTTGGCAAGCTTGAGGGCCATATGGCCAAGGCCACCGAGACCAACCACAGCAACCTTCTTCCCCGGGCCAGCTTTCCACCGACGTAGCGGCGAGTAGGTTGTGATGCCAGCGCAAAGAAGCGGTGCGGCGCCAGCCAGGTCGAGCCCGTCAGGAATTCCAAGAACGAAATTCTCGGTGACGACAATCTTGGACGAATATCCGCCATATGTCGGCGTCCCGTCATGACGGTCCTTGCTTGCATAGGTCAGCGTGCTTCCGTTTTCGCAATACTGCTCGAGAAGGCTTTTGCACGATGAGCAGTGCTGGCAGGAATCGACGAGGCAGCCGACACCAACGGTATCGCCGACCTTGTACTTCGAAACGTCGGGACCGGTGCGCGTAACGCGACCGACAATCTCGTGACCCGGAACGATCGGATAGCTCTCGCCGCCCCAATCATTGCGGACGTGGTGAATATCGGAATGGCAAACGCCGCAGAAGAGCACATCCATTTCGACATCATCGGGCCGCAGGTCGCGACGTTCGAACGACCACGGCACAAGATCGGCGTCGAAAGAGTGGGCGGCATAGCCATGAACGAGAGTCGGCATCACAAAGCTCCTTTGACTAGGCGCGACCGCAGCTTTCGACGGACGATCGCGTTTAGTCGGTCCAAAATAAGCATTTGAGGAGTATGTGACTATCCGTGATTATTTGCTTTCAGTTAGCGATCAGGCTTATTAATAACGTCGGCCAAGCCCGTCCCATGTCGCATCAAACGGAACTGTCATGCCTATCGAAACTTCCCGCGAGACAATGCGTGATTTGGTCATGTTCGTAACAGTTGCGCGGGAGCTCAGCTTCACGCGCGCCGCAGCGCATCTTGGACTGTCTCAAACAGCCGTGAGCTACACCATAAAGGCGCTGGAGGAACGTTTAGGAGTCAGGCTGCTGACGCGCACAACCCGTAGCGTCAGCTTGACGGAGGCCGGTGAACGATTGCTCGAAACAACCGGCGCACATCTCGATGGGATCGACACGGCGTTAGCGGGTCTGAGCACTTTGCGAGATAAACCCGCAGGCATGGTGAGGATAGCCGCCTCAGATCATGCGGCCGACACCATTTTGAGACCCGTACTCGAACGCATCCTGCCTCACTATCCAGACGTATCTGCCGAGATCGTCATCGACAACGCGATGACCGACATCGCGGCCGAGCGTTGTGATGCGGGGATCCGGCTTGGCGAACATCTCGCAGATGGCATGGTCGCTGCCAAGGTCGGACCGGATATCCGTATGGCGGTCGTTGCCACCCCCGAGTATTTTTCCCGACGCGGCCACCCGACAGTGCCAGGAGACCTCACGGATCATAGCTGCCTGGCGCTTAGACTACAGACACACGGCGGCATTTACTCCTGGGAGTTCGAAAAGGACGACCAGATTGTAAACATCCGTCCCACGGGACAGATCGTCAGCAATCTTCCGGCGCAGATCGTAAGCTACTGTCTTTCGGGAATGGGCGTCGCCTGCATGCCGGAAAGCTACTTTGTCGAGTTTCTCGCGAATGGACGACTCGAGAGGGTTTTGGACGAGTGGTGTGCACCTTTTGGCGGATATCACATCTACTACCCCAGCCGCCGCCAGCAGACCCAAGCATTCAGCCTGATCCTGAGCGAAATGCGAAAAGCGTCCGCGGCAACGCATGAGTAGCGCCATCAACGGCCAGCTCATCACCGGAAGTGGCTGTTCGCGGTGCCTGCGGCTGTGCCGCCGTTCGCAGCGGTCTGACCAGAACTATTCAGCCAGTTCTTGTCGGTCGCGCCACGTAAAGTTCGAGGTCCGTTTTGCGATTAGCCATTTTCCATCGCGACGAACATATTCGTCGTGATAGGTCACGCCGCTGGTATTCCTGATCTTTTTTCCCGCGTCATCAGCAATCAGCACAACGAGGCAGTAAGCGGTTCCGGTCGCGGTATCGCCAGTCAGCTCCACCGTCTGCTGTCCGTTGATGTGATAGACCGTCTCGAAGTTGGCAAGGTAGCCTCCGAAGGCATCACCGATCTCCTTGCGGCCCTTGAACGATGAACCCGGCTGACCGTCGGATACGCTGGAAACTGTCGCGTCCTCGGTGAACAACAGAACCTGTGAGGAGACATCCTTGGTGTCGGCCAGATTGGAGAACGTGTCGACGAGGGTCTTTAAAGCTGCCCTGTCTTCAAGTGTCTGCAGTCTCTGTTCAGTGGTAAGAGTGGTCATCGTCTGTGCCTGTATTTGCAGAGGGAAGAGAAACAGCACCAGAGAAAATCCCGCCAGCAGATAGCGGCTCGGTGTCTTGCGTCGTGGCTGCCAGTGAGCAAGGGGTGCGGTCAAAGTGGTCTCCATCGATTTCATCGCCAACGTCCCTCATGCGGAAGTTCTCGGTGGGATGCGTCAGTCGGTTTGCGGCTCCGTGTCCAACCATGCCGATACGGATTCCAGGGTTCGTTTCTCCTGGTCGGCTTCAAGTGAGAACCCGGGACGCACGTTCGCCTTCCGTGCATGGGATTCGACGACGCTGATGCCGTTGCCCAAACCGTAGCCGCCATGGGTCACGAACGGGACCAGTCCCTTGCCGGCCAAGTCGTGCGCCATTAGAAATGATCGGATCACCGGCGGTGCCGTCATTCCCCAGATCGGGAACCCGAGAAAGATCGTATCATAGGACTGAATATCCGCCACGAACTGCATCAGCGGCGGCAGATACCCGGCTTTGGTTTCGGCCGCGGCCTGGTCGACGGTGGTCTGGTAGTCCTCAGGATAGGGCGTAGCTGTTTTGATCTCGAACAGGGTGGCACTAAGGGCGCGCCTGATCTGGTTGGCGATGACCCGCGTGTTGCCGGTCCGGGAGAAATAGGCCACCAACACCCGGGGCTCCGGCGCTGCGGACGCCGGCACCCGGGAAAGGGCGATGCCTGCTGCGGTCAGCGATATCGCCTTTAAGAGCGTGCGCTTCGGCATTTGACGATCCATGTTCGGCTCCTCATCAGGCATCATACTTGTAAAGGGCCGCTCGGTTGAACGGGTCGATCTTGAGATCGGCGACTTCACGCCGGGCCTCGCCACGCCAGTCGCTGGCCGCGATGCAGCGAGCATTGATCAGCATCGACGCCCGTGTGGTCGCGTCATAGGGCTTCCACTCCGGCATGCGATCGTTGTTGGGATCGCCGGTTCGCGCGAAGCTCACGAATGCCGACATCATGTTCATCGCCGTTTCCATGGCATGATCGCCCGACCCGGTCATCTCTCCGGCTTCGTTCACCGTGCCGAAGGCAAAAGGAATATCGACCGCATGCGGGGAGCCGAGCACGCCGCCGCCCCACGGGATCGTCCAGGTGAAATTGTACATGTAGACCGGGGCTTGGCCAGCCGCACCCGACTTCATTTCGGCTGCTGCGGTAAGCGGTCGGCGGAACTGTACATCGGATGCAACGGCCACCAGGACATCGGATGGCGTCATGTCAGGCGCATCCTTGCGATAGGCGGCCAGGATAGCGTCAATCTTGGTATCCTCGATCTTGAACACTGAGCGCATACGGCTCCGCATCTGTTCATCGGTGAGCTTGAAATTGCGCATGTCGTTCTGGAAAAACAGGCTGGCTTCTGTCTTGGTGCTGCCCAGCAGCAGCGGCACACCGGCGTGCATCGCCAGGCCCTCCGGCGTCATCGGCCGGGTGACGATGTGCTTGCCATCGATCACCGGCCGGGCACCCTCGAAGGAAGCGGCCACGGCACGATTACGGGCATCCAGCACGGTCTGCATAGGAATCTTTTGCGCAGCCACCAGGTTCTTGGGGTCAACGCCGAGCTCCTTGATGAACGCGTCGACGTAAGGCTCCATGTCCGCCGCAGGATCCACATTCAGGCCAGCGGCGCCGCTCATGCTGATGGCACGATGAAACAGTCCTTTCGCCTTCGGCATCGCCAAGAGGGTCATGATCTTGGAGCCGCCGCCAGACTGGCCAAAGACGGTTACGCTGCCCGGATCACCTCCGAATGCGGTGATGTTATCGCGCACCCATTCCAGGGCCGCGACGATATCGAGGTTGCCGGCATTGGCGGCATCGCCGAAGTTGACGGGATCGAGATGCGAAAGGTTGGTATAGCCGAAGGCGTTGAGGCGATGGTTGATCGTCACCACGACCACATCGCCATAGCGAGCCAGATTGCTGCCATCGAGACCGGCGCCACCGCCGCCGCCGTTGATGTAGCCGCCACCATGGATATAGAACATCACCGGGCGCTTGGCATCGGTTTTCAGGTCGGGCGTGAAAACGTTGAGGACGCAGCAATCCTCGCCGAGCGGTTCGTTCTGGTTATACCACTGGAAGATTTCGCCGCTCATGCCGGTGTTGATCTGCGGGCTGAGTGAGCCGTATCTGGTGGCATCGCGCTCACCGGTCCAGTCGGCGACAGGCTGCGGCGCCTTGAAGCGATTTGCACCCGCTGTGGAAGCGGCGTAAGGGACGCCTTTGAAGCTGACAGCGCCGTGGCCCTGGGCGCCGCGCAGGACGCCATTCCTGATCTTCACCGTAATCGGTTGTGCTGCCATTGCCGTAGTTCCTCGCAAAACCATTGGAGCAGCAATGCCGATGGCTGCCGTGGCAAGGAACTGGCGTCTGTTCGGGCGTCCGGCTGTCATCACGTCTCTCCAAGAAAATGAACATCAAGCTTTAAGATAAAGCCTCTTGCATCCATCGATAAGATGGGGAATTGCTCTAGGCCCTATTAGGAAAACTTATTGATGGTTTCCAAAAGCTATAATGATCTCGCCGTGTTCGTCGCCGTGGCGCGGGCGCAAAGCTTCACCAAAGCGGCCGTCCAGCTGGGAGTTTCACAGTCGGCGCTGAGCCAGACCGTCAAGAACCTCGAAACTCGGCTAGGCTTGCGACTGCTGGCACGGACATCACGAAACATCTCGGCTACGGAAGCTGGCGAGCGCCTGCTTGCATCCGTGGGATCGCTCTTTGACGACATCGACGCCGAACTTGAGGCCCTGACCCATTTGCGCGAGCGCCCGGCGGGCCGTATTGCCATCACCACCAGCCAGCATGCTGCCGACGCGGTGCTTTGGCCAGTATTGACCAAGTTCATTGCTGATTATCCTGACGTCACCGTTGAGGTCAGCGTGGATTCGACCTTGGTCGATCTGGTGGCCGAACGTTTCGATGCTGGTGTTCGGTTGGGCGAGCAGGTCGAAAAGGACATGATCGCCGTGCGCATCGGCCCTGACCTGCGCATGGCTGTGGTCGGCTCCCCGGCCTATTTCGCAAGCCACGGAGAACCGGAAGTTCCCGAAGACCTGACGCAGCACAAGTGCATCAACATCCGCATGCCGACATCGAAGGGCATCCATCCCTGGGAGTTCGAGAAAAACGGACGGAGCATGAATGTCAGGGTGACTGGACAGGTCATCGTCAACAGCTCGCTGCGGACCAACGCGGCGCTTGATGGACTTGGCCTGGCCTACATGCTCGAGGACTATGTGCAGCCTTACCTCGCCGACGGACGGCTGGTTCGGGTCCTCGCTGACTGGTGCCCGCCGTTTCCAGGGTACCATCTTTACTACCCAAGCCGGCGCCAGCATGCCCCCGCGTTCGCGCTCCTGTTGGAGGCATTGCGATATCGATCGTAATTCTTCGCCTTAAAAGGGCTTGAACCCTCGACCATTCAACTCATCCAACCGCTCGGCCCGGCATACAACGAGCGCATGTTCGTCAAGATGCAAACGCAATAGAAAGTAGTCTTAGGTTGCGCTCGAGGGCGCAAGACCTTCATTTGAGCCGATGCATACGCGGTTTCGACCCTGCTGTTTTGCGGCATAAAGCGCTGCGTCAGCCGCAGCCAGGATCATTTCGCGCGATATTCCTGGACCGACGGCGCAGGACACGAGGCCGATGCTCACACTCTGGGGTGGGGGACAGTTCCCCTTCCCGGCCATGCCTGCAAGTTGCGCAGCATGCCGCGCCCTTTCCGCGACGACAGATGCCCTCGATAAATCGGAATCCGGCAAGATCGCCACGAATTCTTCACCGCCGTATCGAGCAAGGATGCCGCTCTGCGAGATGACCTCGTTGAGCACCGTGGATAACACCTGCAAACACCGGTCACCTGCCTGATGTCCGTAGGTGTCGTTGAAGCGCTTGAAGTGATCGACATCGATCATCATCAAGGAGATCGACGTCTGGTGTCTGTGCGCGTTCATGAGCATCTCATCAAACGCCGCATCGAATTTACGCCTGTTCGCCAGTCCGGTCAGCGGATCCTCGAAAGCACTTTCAGCAAGTCTCTCGTTTGCAACGCGGAGGAGGTCGTTCTTGACGGTAAGTTGTTCAAGCAAACGCTCGTTCATCTCCTCCGCACGCAGTTGTCGCATTCGGTTGCCCACCATCTGGACGATAAATGAGGATAGAAAGCAGTAGTACAGGATGCATGCTGGGATAATGATGTAGTTTCCATCCAGATATGCAGCGATAGCCATCAGTCCCAGAACAAGAGCGATGTTGATGAATGCCGTTCCCGGCATCATGAACGCCCTTCCAGCCGCGCCTTGCACTATCGCGCATGCCACACCAACAGTAATCGTCTGGGTGGCAGCCGACGCCCCGTAAAGCAGCACTGCGCCGGAAACACCCCATCCGAGCCCGCACATGAGTGAGCCAAATACGAACAGGGATACCCATCGCTGGTGCACAGGGACGGTAGCATGCTTGCAGTAAAGGTATTCGAGAACGACCCGCAGAAACAGGCACGCTGCGGCCACGATCGTCGCCAGGACGCCCGCCCACACCGCTCCTGACCAAGCGGCGCTGAGGCCTGCGAGAGCGATGCCGCACGTTGCAACCACATGTGGCTTGCTACTATAAAGCTCCCGGAGTGTAGCCTCGACTTGCGCTGGCGAGGCTATCTCGGAGCCCGCCAAGATAAATGGATTTAACATTCCACGGAGGCGCATCGCATTTTTCCAGATCAGTCGATGCTTTACCTACAGCATCCGTAAGATCTTTATCAGTTCCTCGTAAAATATCCCTTTCATCCCGATTAGATTCCGAGTTACCGATTGCTCGCGTATCGGCATACGGATTACCTAAGCAATCCACCATCGAACATCGTGCGCCAAGCCATTTCCGTCATCGACGTTGGAGCCCTTGGAACCTTCGTCACTTCGGCTTGAACCAGTCCTAACCATTTTCCTTGCCGAGGATTGGCTGGCGCTATTCGCTTTTACGAGTAGCGCCAGCGCCTCAGCTTGTGCCAATAGCCAATGTCGAAGCCCCTCATTCCCAAACTAGGCAGGGCTCAAGCCCGGGCAAAATCCCGCATCAGCCGAGCATTTCGCGCACGTTCTTAATGGATTGTGCCATTGATCACCATCTTCGAGACGAAGGCTTTCATGAGATCCGGATCGAAATGGCCGGTGGAGCGCATCATCGTTTCGATGGCCTCCGCTTGTGACCAAGCCCGCTTGTACGGTCGGACCGAGGTCAGTGCGTCGTAGACGTCGCAGATTGCCGCAATGCGTGCAACGTGTGGAATTGCCGAGCCGGCCAGCCGATGCGGATAGCCGGTCCCATCGAATTTCTCATGGTGGTAAAGGCAAATATCGAGAACAGGCCGGGGCATGCCAGCGATACGTTTCGCCATCTCGTAGCCTCGTTCCGGATGAGTTCGAATGAGATCCATCTCTTCGACTGTCAGCTTTCCGGGTTTACGCAACAATGCGATTGGCAGCATCATTTTGCCGAGATCGTGAATCAGGCCGCCTAAACCGAGAACCCGCACCGCTTCCTCGCTTAGCCCGAGGTTTCGTCCGAAAGTGACCATGAGGGCACTGACCGCCAGCGAATGCAGGAATGTTCCCTCGTCCTTCTTCTTGAGTTTGGCCACAGCAATCATCGCGCCAGCATTGGTCATTGCTGCCAGCATGATCCTCTCGACAGCTTTGTCCGCCGCGTCCAGATAAAGCGCCCCCCGAAGGCGAGCCTCGACGAGAACATCGCTCACACTGCGTCGGGCATCCTGAATGGCTTCTTGTGCGTGCCAGATTTGCCGCCCGCTGAACTTTGAGGCAAGAGTAGACTCAAAATCGATCAGATCAAGCTGGACTTCGTTGTGATCGGAATCAACGTCCAACCCTTTCTGCGTATTTATAACGACACTGATCGCGTGACTGTTCATCATAAGGTCGACGTCGAAGGGAGACGCAACAGGCCCAAGATGCGGAAGCGAAAGAACCGCTCCCTCAAGCTCCTCAACATACATCCCGACGCGAACCTGATGCAGCCGTATCCTCTTCTTCATCCTTGCCCCCAAGGTTCCCTATCGAGATAGGAGCACAGTCATTCGAATATGTTACCAAACTCCGAATGCCGCAGTGCAACAAAAAGCGGGTATGTCACGCGGGCGTCAGTTGGAGCTTGTTTGCCAAGGGTGGTCTCGTCCGGTGGTCCCACATCAATGCAGAGACATTGCGTTCGGTGTCTCGGACCGTCCAACATGCCTTACTTATGGACTGGATGGACGCTGGCCCGGCGGTCAATCCCAGCGAACTCATCCGTGAACAGCTTCGAACGCTGCCCGGAAAATGTGGCTTGCTAGCGCGGTCGATACCTAGGCTGCGGCTAGCATTTCCCTCATGGTCGCGATGACGCGGCCGTGGTCGTACGGTTTGCTAAAAAACTTGCCCTCAACCGGTAAAAGCTCATCGCTCAATTGACGATGGCCAGAAGCCACGATGATCTTGACAGGCGGCCACCTGTCACGCACTGCAGCAGCCAGCTTCAGGCCGTCCATGCTGCCCGGCATATCGATATCGGTGAACATCAAGCGGATTTCCGGATGGGTGTTGAGAATGTCGATGGCGTCGTCTGCATTTGAGGCCTCGAGCACAATGAACCCCTCGTCCTCGAGCGACATAACCATATCCAATCTTACAAGCGCCTCGTCTTCAACGACAACGACAGTGATCCCCTTTTGCGTCATCCCTCAAACTCTCCGCAGTTGACGCTTCACATGTGTCTTTTCGACTATGCGAACCTGATGAACGCGCATGACGACAGATTGATCCGAGGAGAACTATTTTATCTTTCAGCAAGTTACAGCCGAAGGTTATTTCAATCCATGATTGAGGATATGCGCGATCTATTTTTGCGCCGACATGCGCGACAGAGACCCGCTCACTGACAAGCGAAAGCCGCCTGGAGCGAAGATGATTTCCGGAACCGTGCCGAATAACGATCCCAGCGCGGAGCGCACATAGCGCGTACCATAACCCTGCCGCGTCGGTTCTTGGACAGCCGGTCCCCCGACCTCCGTCCAGCTCAGAGAGAGTTCTGAACTGCCGTTTGCGGCAACAGACCACAAGAGGTCAACATGCCCGTCCGGATGCGAAAGCGCGCCATACTTTATGGCGTTCGTGATCAGCTCGTGCAGGCACAGCGCGATCGCTGTGCCTGCGTCCCGGCTAACAACGATATCCGGCCCGCTGACATTGATGCGACTAGCGCCGGCGCTATTGTAGGGAGAAACCGTCAGATCAATGGCGGCTGAAAGCGAAACCTCCGCGCCACCGGCCTCGAAGACAGCACTATGGACGTTGGACAGCGCCTGCAGCCGACCGGCAAAATCGCTTGCCAAGCCCTCAACGGACGTGGCGCCGCGCCGGGTCATCTGGAAGATCGACGTAACACTCGCCAGGATATTCTTGACCCGGTGATTGAGCTCTAGACGCAGTTCTCGCTCCCGCTCGATGGAATCCCGGACCTGGCGTTGGCGCAGCCGCACCAACAGGTTCGACTGAATGCCGTTTACAAGCTCCAATGGCGCGATCGGACGCGTGTAAAACAAAAGACGCGAGCCCGGCCATGAAGTCAGCAATTGGTTGCGGATCCGTTCAATCGGCGCTGTCCGCTCCAAAAGGATGATAATCGGGACTTCCGACCAGTCGGGCTGCTCCGCGAGATGCGTGGTAATTCGTACGATAACCTGTGGGTTGAGGGCCTCGTGGGTTATTACGATGATGCCTGGAGATAAAGCCAGATGCTCGACCAGATCTCCGTCCGCTTTGGCGGCCTTGACATCGATCTTCTGCTCTCGAAGGAAAGCTGCGACGTAATCTGCGTCCTTGCGAAACGGAGCAAGGACGAGCACCCAGTCCAGCTCGCTATCGACCGGGAAATCATTCATTTCGGGTCCGGGAGAGGATTGTAAGCGACGACGCTGACGCCTCCGCTTTCTATGATCAGCTCACGGATATTGAGATCGTGGGGACCGTGACGCTTCTTGACCACGGTGATGTTTCGGCGAAGGCGCCCTTCGTGCTCCATGATGCGCAGCAGGAGTACGGTATCACCAAGGAAACTCACATCCACATCGATGCCGACATTTTGGCCGATCAATCCATGCTGAGCAACAATCAGCATCGTCAGGACACCTGAGCGGGCGAGGTACTTAAGCAGCGACTGGATGTCGCGAACCGCCTTTTCGCGGTGCGGCAAGGAGTTCAGGTAGCCTGTCAGACTGTCGATGACCACGACCCGTGACTTGTTTTGCGTGACGGCGTCCTGAACAATCTGGCCGAACTCGCCAGGGGAGATTTCGTTGGGATTGAAATCTCGCAGGATGAGCTTGCCATCCTTGTGGAACTGCCTGAGTTCCATGCCCAAGCCTTCAGAACGACGGAAGAAGGTTTCCAACCGCTCCTCGAACAGGAAGAGCGCCACGCTCTCACCCCGTTCGAGAGCCGCAGTGGCATAGAGGGACGACATGGTCGATTTACCAGTACCTGACTGTCCAATGACCAGCGTCGTGGTCCCGGCCTCCTGGCCACCGCCGAACATCTCGTCGAGCTCGGCGACACCGGACTTGATCAACTGCGGCTTGGCCGTCTCTACGGCGGCGCTGGACATGATACGCGGAAAAACGACGACCCCCTGCCCCTCGCGGATCGCCATATCGTGATAACCATCAGCGATCGGCATGCCGCGCATCTTGGAGACTTCTATTCGGCGACGCACGCCACCATATTCCTCCAGCGACTTGTCGAACCGGATAACGCCGTGTGCCAGCCCCTCGACCTCCTCGCCGCTACGGTCATAGCCGGGGGTCTGGGTATCGAGCAACAGCGCGACGACGTTCCGCTTCGCAAGGAAAGATTTGAAGCCGATCAGTTCTCGGCGAAAGCGTGGACTATCACCTGTAATCAGCCGGATTTCGAGGAGGGAATCATAGACGAGGCGGCGAGGCTTGTGCTCCTCGATCGCGGCTTCTATGGCCTTTCGCGTCTCATCCAGCCGCAGATCCGCGGTCAGGAATATACTCTGGTCGTCTGCCTCGTTCACCGTGCCTGAGGTTGACAGCTCTTCGACCCGGATACCATCAAGCGTCCAGCCGTGCGACACCGCGATGGCCTCGAGCTCTGCAGCCGTTTGAGACAGCGTCACATAGATGCAGCTCTCCCCAGCCTCGACACCGGCGCGCAAAAACTGCAGTGCGGCCGTGGTCTTGCCCGATCCCGGCGCACCCTGAAGCATGTAAAGATTTGATGCAGGGAGGCCTCCGCGCAGGATTTCGTTCAATCCGGCGATTCCGGTGCTAACGACAGTGGATTTCTTCTGTGTGGGCATGTTCGTCTTCCGTAAAATGCGCGGCGCATATTGAAATCGATGGCGCCCATCATTCAGGGAAGAGCCACTTTGATCTTATATTTGCCTTTCAAAAAACTTCAATGTGGCCATGGCTTATGCAACATGCCCTTTGCATTTTGATGAAACCGGTCACGATCGGGGGATGTGGGTTTCGCAAGGATTGAAGGGAAGTCTTCACTGGTCAGTACAGTAGAAAACTAAACGTTGACGTCCCAATCTCAAATGCCTATAAGCTGAGCTATCGATTTTTTCTTGCCGAGCTTTGGTTACCACGCGACTGGCACCGCGTTTTGAACGAACCCTCCCTTTAAAACGATCGTTATCATCATCCGCAATGCTTTGCGTTGCGGTCGTCTCTATTGCTATGAAAGGGTTCATCATGACCACAGGCACAGTTAAATGGTTCAATTCCACCAAGGGCTTCGGCTTTATCCAGCCTGACAACGGCGGCGCTGACGCCTTCGTGCACATTTCTGCCGTCGAGCGCGCCGGAATGCGCGAAATCGTCGAAGGCCAGAAGATCGGTTTCGACCTCGAGCGCGACAACAAGTCGGGCAAGATGTCCGCCTGCAATCTGCAGGCTGTATAATCGGTAGCTGCTTTCCTTTGACCACGGATGTACTGGCACTGTCGAAAGCAACTACCAATCGAGGTCAGGCAGATTGCCTGGCCTTTTTTTGTGCCTGACGCCAAGGCACACGCCTGCGGCGAGACGGGCCAGACATCACGAGAGATCCGATGAGCGATAAAACCAGTGAACTTCAGGCGATCAACACCGCGTGGCAAATTGCGATCCAGGAAATTCTGAGAATGGTCGTTCGCGACCTCTACAGATCCGGCGACGAAGCTTCGTTTCACGCTCATATCAAGCGGATCGAAGAGGCTGCCGTCGACAGTATCTACACCGGGCTGATGTTGCGGGGAACTGACGAGTGGACCGAGGTTCTCGTCAAAGAGAAGGCGAGCAATTTCGTCACAAGCCTCCTGACATCGTTCACATACGATCGGGTCTAAAGCGTCGTAGCGCCCGCGAATAACCTCGGCGGCCTGTTTTTTCTGTCTGACAAGAATATTGCGCGTGCCACCGCCATTGTTTTCGGACGAGGGGTGTTGAGCGATGTGGTCCGCGAGCCGAGTGTTCTCCGTCTTACCCATGGCTTGAGCCTAATCCAATCCCCGATCTGTCACCCGGACGGTCTGTTGCGCTAACACCATGTAGCAAATAGGCTTTACGCTCGAAACTGCCGAAAATTTTCACCGCGATATGCGTTGACTTGCTGATCGGAAGCTCTCAAATAAATGGAGGGCGAGAGGGCTTTCAATGCACAATCACGATCCGGCCACCCCCGATCACGGTTCGATGGCTGACATTATTCGGAACTACGACTGGGCAAGCACCAGTCTCGGACCGATGTCGTCGTGGCCGCCCCAATTGAAGTGTGCGGTTGACATCGTAATTCCGTCGGGTGCGCAGATCGTGATGTTTTGCGGGGATGACTTCACCGCCATTTATAATGACGCCTACGCCCCATCGATCGGGAACAAGCACCCGAGAGCCTTAGGGAGGCCGGCGAAAGAAAACTGGGCTGAACTTTGGGACGACCTGGAACCGCTTTTGCTGAAAGTTCGGGAAGGCGGCGAAACAATCGTTGCCAGGGATAGGCCCTTTTATATCGAGCGGCATGGCGTACCGGAGACAGTCTACTTCGATATTTCCTATTCACCGGTTTCCGACGAACACGGTCAGGTGCTCGCCGTGCTTTGCATCGTCAATGAAACGACGGAACAGGTTGGCTACGAGGCAAAACTCAAACGCCTGGCGTCGATCATCGCCTCGTCGGACGATGCAATTCTCGGCATCGACCTCGCCATGACCGTTACAGAATGGAACAGTGGTGCTGAGAAGATCTATGGTTTTTCGGCCGACGAAATTGTCGGCCAGTCGGTCACCCTTCTCGTTCCAGATGACCGTATCGACGAGGAGGCTCGCATCATCGCCCGCATCAAGGCGGGAGAACGGGTGGAAACCCATGAGACCGTCAGGCGTCATCGCAGCGGACGGCTACTGGACGTGTCTTTGACTGTCTCACCAATCTATGACGCAGATGGTAGGATCGTCGGGGCTTCAAAGATCGCCCGCGATATCACAGCCAGAAAAGAAGCTGAGCGTGTTCAGGATCTCCTGATTGGCGAACTGAACCATCGTGTGAAGAACGTTCTTGCGACGGTGGCCGCGATCGCCCGTCAGACTTTTGCCGGCGTGCCGGGCATCGAACCAGCAAGGACAGCCTTTGACGCCCGCTTGCAAAGCCTGGCAAGAGCGCACGACCTGCTGACGAGAGGAAGATGGGAAGCCGCCAGCCTTCGCAAGGCGGTTGCCGAGGCGCTGTCTCCCTATCCGCCCGAACAGTTCGAGATCAGCGGGCCCGATATCGACGTCTCGCCCAAGGCTGTGGTCGCCCTTACGCTGATATTGCACGAGCTTGCCACGAATGCCGCAAAATACGGTGCCCTGGGAGTGAATTCCGGAAAAGTGACAGTGTCATGGGACATTTTGGCCAATAAAGCGCAACTCACTCTGTCGTGGAAAGAAACCGGGGGGCCACAAGTCAAACCGCCGAGCCGTAAAGGCTTCGGATCCCGGTTGATCGAAGCCCTGTCATCTGGTCATCTTCGGGGTCACGCGGATCTCAACTACGATGTTTTTGGCGTACACTGCAGGATCGCCGCACCGCTCGACACGGAATGGAGCGACCACGACCATATTCATGAGCGGATCTGACGAAACGGCAGCTGCACCGTCAGGATCGTCGCAATCGCCTGATGCGCTCGACAAGCTGCTGTGGATGGTACGGGTGGTCCAGCGGACCATCTTCACAAAGGTCGCCGGCGATCTTGGCGGTTCGCTCGGCCGAGTGTGTCACCACCACCTTGAGATCCGGTCGGATTTCCCTGGCTTTTGCAGAAAGCTGGAATCCGGACGCATCCCGCAAAGCCATGTCTGTCACCAAAATCTCGATATCTTGATGGGAGAGAGCAGTGATTGCCTCTGCGGCATCAGTCGCTTCAATGACCCGGTATCCGCAGTCTCTGAGATACTGACCAACGGTCGAGCGCTGTAGAGGATCGGCGTCGACGAGGAGGATCGTTTCGGATGCTGGTTCGTCAGTCATCGATGTTGCCCGCCAGCGGAGATAAAGCGCTTACGAGGTCCAAAACAGGTTTTTGCAGAAACAAGTCAAACAGATGCCGGTCATCATCGGTGGGTCGATGCTGGCCAGACATAACGGCAACCTTGATGTGACGATAGGACCGCTTCACCATCCTTGCCAGGTCCAGGCCTGTGTAGGCACCGGGCATATGAACATCGGTCAGCACCATTTCAAACTGTTGGTCGCGCGCCAGAACGGCAAGGGCATCGCCCGCCGTTCCCGTTTCTACGACCTCCCAGCCTTGCTCACGAAGCGTATCTGCGATGTCCAAGCGGATAAGGATTTCATCTTCGGCGATCAACACTCGTCGCCTTGATACCGCAGCTTGAGCGAGGTTCCATTTGTCTGCCGAAATCACTATCGCCCCTCTTACCCGCGAACGTTTTGCGGCTATACAATGCAATGCGCAAGGTCCGAAATTGTTCCCCTGCCGCTTTAATAGATCATCGCAAAGCAGCGACGTAAGATTTCAGAATTATAGTGCCCATCTACCGAATTTTATGGAGGGGCCCGAATTCACCTATGTCAAATACCAGCTCTTTGCCACGGCCTGCGCAGGTCTCTGCGTATCCCGAAAGTGGACGCTTGCACTGAGACGACCGCTACCTTCGACGGAGGCAGAATGCCGCCGAGCCAACGCGAAACCGGTCCGGCTCGACGGCAGAACTGCTGACCGGCACACAATATAGATCCGGGAAGGTGATAATGAGCGGGAATTCTTATCAAAGCGTTGAAAAGGTTTTCCGTGATCTGAACCCGGCGGCGCGGCCGACTGCCGAAGCGATGTTACAGCCGAGGTGAGCGTTGTAACTACGTCTTCGCTAAATTTTTAACCATTTATGTTCATGCTTTACAAGATCTAGCACCCTCCCCCGTGTTGTTCGGAAACGCGGGCACCGGAGAGGCGCGTGCAGTCACTGAACCTAGGGGGCGTACAGGATGTTCGGCAGTTCCAACATATCGCGGATGCAGACGAAGTCGCTGAAATCGATCACGGCCAACATCATGATTGCCGACGCGGGTCTCAACATCCGCTACATGAACGATGCGGTCATGGAGCTTCTTAAAGAGGCTGAGGCGGATCTCAAGAAAGAGCTGCCTCGCTTCGACTTTGCCAAGCTTGTCGGGAGCAACATCGACATCTTTCACAAGAACCCGTCTCACCAGCGCAACATGCTGGCTGCCCTGAAGACGCAGCACAGGGCAACGATCTGGGTGGGTCACCGCGCTTTTGACCTGATCGTGACGCCTCTGCTCGAAGGACAGAAGACAACCGGATTTGTCGTTGAATGGGCCAATGCAAAGGAAAGGCTGCAGAATCTGGACTTCGCAGGCCAGATGGTGGCGATCAGCCGTGTTCAGGGCATCATCGAGTTCACCACCGAAGGTGAGATCGTCACGGCCAACGACAACTTCCTCAAGGCGATCGATTATCGACTGGACGAGATCAAGGGCCGTAGCCACAGTATGCTGGTTGATCCAGATTACGCGAAATCTCCTGAGTACAAGCAATTCTGGGACGCGTTACGCCGAGGCGAATTTCAGGCAGCCGAATTCACCCGCTATGGCAAGAACGGCAAGGTGGTCGTCATCAATGCCTCGTACAATCCGATCCTGGACGCCAAGGGCAAGGTCACCAAAGTCGTGAAGTTCGCAACCGATGTGACCGAGCGGGTTCATGCCGTCAATACCATTGGTGAAGCACTGACCAAGATTGCCCAAGGAGATCTATCGTTCAACATCGACCAGCCGTTTGCGCCGGATTTCGAAGGACTTCGGCGCACGATGAACGAGGCGCTGAGCCAGATGCGCAATACGCTCGGCGCTGTGGCACACTCGACTGATCAGATTGACACGGGAACCCGCGAGATCAGCCAGAGCGCGGAGGATCTTTCCAGGCGAACGGAACAGCAGGCGGCGTCCCTTGAGGAAACCGCTGCGGCGCTTGATGAGATCACCGTCAATGTCAGCAATGCTGCCAAGCGCGCGGATGAGGCCCGTCATGCCGCGGCCACCGCAAGCGATAACGCGGAGCGCTCCGGCAAGGTGGTCGCCAATGCGGTTGGCGCGATGTCTCGCATCGAGAATTCATCGAACCAGATCTCGAACATCATCGGTGTCATCGATGAGATCGCTTTCCAAACGAACCTGCTCGCACTCAACGCAGGCGTTGAAGCGGCCCGCGCCGGCGAGGCCGGCAAGGGTTTTGCCGTCGTGGCACAGGAAGTGCGTGAGCTTGCGCAGCGATCCGCTCAAGCCGCAAAGGAAATCAAGGAGCTTATCCGCAACTCGAGTGACGAGGTCAGCACAGGCGTGAAGCTCGTCAGCGAGACTGGCGAGGCCTTGCGCACGATCCAGCAGAACATCGTCTCCGTGAATGAGCACATGGAAGCGATTACCAGTTCGGCAAAGGAACAGGCGACGGGCCTGTCCGAAGTCAATTCCGCCGTCAATCAAATGGATCAGGTGACGCAGCAGAACGCCGCGATGGTGGAAGAGACCAATGCCGCCAGCGCGACGCTCGCTCAGGAGACGGCGAAGCTGCGTGAGCTAATCCAGGGCTTCCAGCTTGGTGCCGATGCCCCAAGCCTCGCAACGCGCCAAATTGCGGTGGCAAATGCAAGCCATAGGCCCGTGGCATCGCCGGCCCGCCGGATGATGGCCAAGGTGGCGGCCGGATCATCGGGCGGCTGGGACGAGTTTTGAGTTCGAAGCGAAGGTGCGAACTCCGTCCGGTTTCGACGGATGATAGGCGGACGTGGGTTGGTCGAACATTCCAATGCCCGACCGGTCGATACCCACGCCACCCTCTATGACTGATATCGCCGATCGAGTTCGATAAGGGCTGACTGGATCTCGTTGATCTGGACAGCCTCTGGCGTTCCGGGCAATTGCCGAAGCGCCGGCTTCGACTCAACCACATAGAAATCGGAAGCCCAGGCGGCGAGGATCGTCCGTTTATCATCGATCGACAGGGATGGCGCTTTCACGACATCGATTGGCCGTCGAAGCTGCATTCCTCGCATCAGAACTGTCGGCCCCATTGCCACTGCAGTGCCGACCACCTGCTGCAACCTGATGTCTCTCATGAGACCACCTCACTGCACGTGGGGACCGCTGCCGCCCCGCATGCGAGAAGCCGGGATCGCGGGCGTATCAGGGGCAAGAATCTCATGCTTTTCCGCGAAGGCTGCGAACAGGCCGCGCGCGGTCTCCGCTTCGATTTCGCCGCGAAGCGCCGCCTGGCATGCTTTCAGGGCGATGGTGTGTACCTCGTCCCTGGACGAGGCCGGCCACTCGACAAGGTGCCGGTAGGCGTCCATGACGCTATGAACTTCCGCAGGGAAGCCCAGGCCGACGAGAATGGTGACAGGCTTTGCGAACATATCGGGTTTCATTGCTCTCTCCTTCCCAACCCGGAATGTTGACGGGCGCCGTAGCAGCGGCGCCCCGATTTAGCGGATTATGTAGATATCAAGCCGCCTTTTGCGCCTCGATCTGCGCTGGAGCGACCGAGGTCAAAGCGGGTGTGCTCTGGATCGTGATCTTGCGCGGCTTCAAGGCCTCAGGGATCTCACGGACAAGCTCGATCGACAGGAGACCGTTGTTCAGATCCGCTCCGTTCACGCGGACATGTTCGGCAAGTTCGAAGCGGTGTTCGAACGGACGCCCGGCAATGCCGCGATGCAGGTATCCATCCGTTGAGGTCTCCTGCTTCTTGCCGGTGACCGTCAGCAGATTGGACTGGAAACTGATATCGAGGTCGTCCTGGGCAAAGCCCGCCACCGCGATCGAGATCCGGTAGCTGTCATCGCCGGTCTTGACGATGTCATAGGGCGGCCAGTCGCTGATCGAGCGGGCGCGCTGGGCATTTTCCAAAAGATTGAACACCCGATCGAAGCCGACGCTCGAGCGGTAGAGAGGTGCGTAATCATAAGATGTTGCCATAGCCATATCCTCCTTGAAGCAACATGGATACGGGATGCTACACGTAGCGCTCCCGGCGATGCCAGCCCTTTATCAGCGGCTGGCGGCGATCGATTTGGTTTTGCCGAATTTCGGATTCAAGATCTGAGACAGAAAAAATTGCACCCTTTTCGACGCCGTACGACCGCTTCGGCATTCTATCCGCGCTGCAAGGTCAAAGTGGCGTTTTTACCGCTCGCTCGCTATTGGCGCCGTGAATGCATGATCTCCAGGTACCGATGAGAAGAGCCCTCCCATCTACGACATAGCGATCGCCTTGGGCCAGGCGCTCCATGATTGCTGCGAAGCATGGGAATTCAATCCGCCGGGGGCCTCGGTTTAATGGACGGACCGACTGAAGACACGATGGGGATAGGCAGCTTTGAATTGCGATATCATGGCGCAGGCCTGCTGCAGGACACGCTCGGCCGCCTCCGGATTATCACGTGCAAGTTCGTCTGCATTGACCCGTATTGCGTTTGCCATATTCGCAGACATCACGGCAAAGCGCCCTTCGCCATAGACGAGCGCCTCCTGTGAGGCGGTCTCAAGCCAGCGGGCGAAATCCACCATGATCTCCTCCCTTACCGGGACGCTCGCACTCTTGATGATTTTGATGTTCTCTTCCATTCGGGTCTCACTCCATACACACGTGGTCAAGCGACCGGGCTCATCAAGCCCCGATCGCCGGGTGAGCTAGGAAGTGGAAAAATAAAATTCAAGGTTCATTGCAGCTTGAATTCACCGTCGACGCGCCGCCATTCGTTGGGCCCGATCAGGCGCTGATGGCTGTAGCGAACCGAATGCAGCGGCCCATCCAGAGACGACTGCCAGAAATCGAGGAATTTGCGCATTTCTGGGAAATCTGGCGCAAGGTCGTAATCCTGCCAGACATAGCTCTGCAGGACGGTTTCGAAATCGGGAATACGATAGAGGATATGCGCTGTGGTAAGGCCATAACCGTTGAGCTGCCGCTCAAGATCCGACGAAAACTGCATGCTTCATCTCCTTTTCATGACAGGCAGAAGGATGACGCAAGTGTGCTGCGGCATCAATCTTTTTTCAACTCGCCACCTCGATTATCGTTCCTTTACAGCATGTTAGCAGCCATCACCCGAGAGTGCCAATTTTTCCTGTCCACCCTCTTGAAATCAGAAAATCTCGAAAATAAATGTTTCGCGCGAAACGCTCAAAGAGGCTTCGCACCCGTCCGGGCCGGTCATCCGGTTTCGGCGCGGGGGATCAACGTCATCTTGTTTGTCCATGGAGGAAAACATGTCGTTTAGACCGCTGCATGATCGCATTCTCGTACGCCGGGTCGACTCTGAGGAGAAGACCAAAGGCGGGATTATCATCCCTGATACCGCCAAGGAAAAGCCGCAGGAAGGCGAAGTCATCGCCGTCGGCTCCGGCACCCGGAACGAAGCTGGCCAGATCCAGGCGCTCGACGTCAAGGCCGGCAATCGCATCCTGTTTGGCAAATGGTCCGGCACCGAGATCAAGATCAACGGTGAAGACCTGCTGATCATGAAGGAAAGTGACGTCATGGGTATCATCGAAGCCCAGGCCGAACAGAAGCAGGCTGCCTAGGTACGCCCGCTCATCAGTCAAAAAGCTGCCTATTGAAGGAGTGAACAAATGGCTGCGAAAGAAGTCAAATTCAACACCGATGCCCGCGAACGCATGCTGCGTGGGGTCGACGTTCTGGCGAATGCCGTGAAAGTCACGCTTGGCCCGAAGGGCCGCAACGTCGTCATCGACAAGTCGTTCGGCGCGCCACGCATCACCAAGGACGGCGTTTCGGTTGCCAAGGAAATCGAACTGGAAGACAAGTTCGAAAACATGGGCGCGCAGATGCTGCGCGAAGTGGCATCGAAGACCAATGATCTCGCCGGCGACGGGACCACCACGGCAACTGTCCTCGCACAGGCCATCGTCAAGGAAGGCGCCAAGGCGGTTGCGTCGGGCATGAACCCGATGGACCTGAAGCGCGGCATCGATATCGCCGTGGATGCAGTCGTTAAAGAGCTGAAAGGCAACGCCCGCAAGATCACCAGTAATTCGGAGATTGCCCAGGTCGGTACCATCTCGGCCAATGGCGACGAGGAGATCGGCAAGTATCTGGCCGAAGCGATGGAGAAGGTCGG
>NZ_JAFLMY010000022.1:0-60147 GCF_017313375.1 Agrobacterium sp. Ap1 | reverse complement strand
GAACGCTTTTCGGCAGATGCTCGATGTCAGGAACATTGCCGCGCTCCACCTTGGCGAGCCAGCGGTGTTCCGGGAACCTCTCCATAGCGACCGCCTGCATCGCATATGGTGTGAGGCCAAGCCGGATCAGAGGTTCGGGGCCTGTGGCGCTCAACGCCAGATATTCGCCCTCACCAATGGCCGGCGCACGGTCGATGCCGCCATAGAGGTTCCGGTGCCAGTCGGTGATGTGCTGTTGCCAGCGTGCGAAATTGCCACCGCCCTTCTGGTGGTATTCCTCACCCGTCAGGATATCGAGGCAATCAATCGAATGAAGGGCGAGATAGACGGGGCAGCCACGGCTTAATGCCTTGAACCGCTGCGAGGTGTGGAAGCCGCTCACCGAAATGAGAGCTGGCAGCTTGTCCAGGCTGTAAAAGTCGTTCCATTCCGCTTCGCTGCCCGGATCGGCAAAGCTGCATTCTACCGTATAGATCATTGCACCACCTTCGACCGAAAGCACCTAGCTTCGGGCCTTGTCTATCGTTGATATTCTCTCATGATAGACTGCCGATTCATGTCTACATATCGACAATGGATCATGCTTCAGTGATCTAATATCATGGTGACGGCGGATCGAAGGCCGATCCATCACGTCAGGAACCGTCATGCGCCGCAAGATTCCCAGCAATTCCGCACTCATGGCGTTCGAGGCATCGGCGCGTCATGGCAGCTTCGCCCGCGCGGCCGACGAACTGGCCCTGACCGAAGGAGCGATCAGTCGGCAGATTGGCCGGCTGGAAGCCTTTCTCGGCGTCACACTATTCGAGCGGGTCGGTAATCGCGTCCGGCTTTTGCCGAATGGAGAGCGTTATGCCGTTCAGGTTCGCGAAACACTCGACCGGCTGGAGCGTGACAGTCAATATCTGATGGGGCAGCCGAGCAACGGCGCGAGCCTCGACATTGCCACGATCCCGACCTTTGCCACCCGCTGGCTCATTCCCCGGTTGGCACGGTTTCGGGAAAAGCACCCGAACATCATCGTGCACCTTGCCGAACAGATGGAACCCTTCGTGCTTGCTGGAAGCGGCTTCGATGCCGCGATCCATTTCGAGCACCCCGCATGGACGGGAATGAGAACGCACCGCCTGTTGCACGAGACGCTGGTGCCGATCTGCCACCCGGCGCTTCTGGGCGGAAGCGAAGGAGCGGTATCCCCGGATGAACTGCCGCGCCTTCATCGACGCCAGAACCCGGACGCTTGGCAAACCTATGCGCAGGAAACCGGGATCGTGCTGACTAATCCCGCAGTTGGTGCCCGTTACGATCTTCACTCCATGCAAATCGAAGCTGCGTTGGCGGGACTTGGTGTTGCGCTGGTGCCGCGCCTCTATATCGAAAGCGAACTTGCGGAAGGTCGCCTGGTCGCGCCTTGGCCCGATGGGATGTCGATCTCCAAGACCTTCTGCCTCGTCCTGCCGGCGACGATCCGGTTGAGTGACGGTCCTATCCAGATGTTTGCCAATTGGCTTCTCAAGGAGGCTCGATCGTCAAATCCAAAACCTTGAAAGCGGCACTTTCGCCCAGCCTACCCCGCCAGATTGCGATGACAGGGTCGTCGGTTCACATCACATCACATCACATCAAGGCGAGGCCCCGGAACACACACGGATCACTTACGAGACATCAGGCTGCAATATCCGCGACGTTGCTTTCGTTCGTCCTCAGCATCGCCTCACGGATTTGCTGCCGCAACCATGCGCAGCCAAGATCGCTGTCCATCTGAAGCGGCCAGACCATTGCCACGGGTGGAAAAGAAAGCGCCAATGGCTCCGGGCTGACCTCAAGTCCCAATAGCGGGCCATAACGAAGCGCAATGCGCGAAGATACGGTGGCAATCACCGCAGATGAACGCGCGGTGGCCAATATCGACATGAAATCGGGAGCTGCCGCCACGACTTCTAGTTCTGCACCTGCATGCTCCAGCGCATCCTTGACGCAGCCATGCAGGCTGTCCGTCTGCGAGATCACCGCATGTTGTGCGGCCATATACGCATCAAGATCCACCGGATTGGCGAGCTTCAGAAATTGGGATTGAAACAGCACAATACGCTGGACTGATACAGCGGCTCGCTATGGTGCCGTGTGTCCGGCAGGTAACTGCACCCCAGGGAGATATCGATGACGCCCGCATCCAGCATCGCGTCGACCTCCTGCGCATCACCACCGCGGGCGAGAATACGGATGCCCGGCGCGATATCCCGCAACCGCGCCGTCAGATAGGGAAGCAATAGCAGTTCCACCTCGCTGGAAAGTCCCAACCGGAATGTGCGTTGCTCGGTGGCCGGATCGAATGCGTCCGCCATCAACACGGCCGCCTGTGCCTGCCGCAGAGCCTGCCGCACTGGGCCGGACAAATTCAGCGCGCTGCGGTGGGCTTCATCACCTGGCCTACACGGACGAATCTCACAGGCGATAGTCCGCCCGAAAGAGGCGTGGTGAACGCCGGCTCCTTAAGGACAGCCGGCGTCTTCACTTACATGTAGACGATCCGGTTAAGCTTTGTGAGGAAATCGGCGTCCGAATTCGAGAGCTGAGCCATGCCGAAACGCTCCTGCACGATCTGGGAAACTAGGTCGCGGCGCTTGGAAAGACGCTCCTTTTCGGCTGATGCCAAGACGGTTGCCATTTGTTCCCTTTTCAGACTGGTGCAGTAAACCGGGGAACCAGGCTGTTGACGCCAAGAATCTGCAAGTGATCCGGCGTCGAACGGGTCAAAGCCGGTTTCATCGACCAGACGCATGGCCACGTCCCGGTCAATGTCCCGGTCCGCGGCGACGGGAATCGCGAGACGGTCGGGGCTGCCCGGCGGCTTCCCGAGTTCCGAAAAGGCCCGCGCTCCGACGGCGTTCCAAGCCTTAGCAATCGGTCGGCGCAGTTCCTCGGCGACCCACAGGCTTTCCACCTGACCAGCCTCGATAGCGTCGATCTTGTTGTCTCGGATGGGGTAATAGTTGGCAGTGTCGATCACTACCGTGTCCGTTGGGACATCCGTGAGAAGCGATTTGATGTCTGAGTGCTTTGCAAACGGAATCGATAGAATGATCACATCGACATCCCTCATTGCTTCCTCGGCCGTGACGGGTCTGGCACCGGAAGCCACTATTTCGGTCTCGATGGATTCCGGCCCCCGTGAATTTGCGATCTTGATGTCACGGCCGGCTTTTGCCAGTTCGCGGACGAGCGTCTTTCCGATATTGCCCGTCCCTAGAATTCCTATTTTCATGATAACTTCTCCGTTTTCAGTGCTTATCGACGCTCGGCGCCGGGCTTAGGCGTGAAAGGTGGTGCTTTCCTCGATAGCGGCCTTGCCGATACGGTAGCGGTTGGCGGCGGCGTCGGCATCGGGATAGCCGAACGACATGCCGAATAGCAGTTTCGACGCAGGATTGATGCCCAGCACATGCCGGATCGTCCCGGCATAAAGGCCAAGCATCGTCTGCGGGATCCCGCCGAGTCCATGGGCGGTCAGTGACAGCAGGAATGTCTGCCCGTACATGCCGATGTCACCGGCGACGCGCACGTTGTCGCCCACATCCGGCATGAAAAGCAGGGCGACATGCGGCGCCCCGAAAAATCCAAGATTGAACCGCGCCACGGTGCGCCGCTCCTCGTACGCTTCGCGCGAGACACCAAGCGCCTGATAGTACGCCGCGCCCTGATCCCGGGCCCGCTGCCAGTACGCGCCTGGATAGTCATCGATGGCAAAGCCGAAATCGGGCGTGTAGCGGCCGGCATCGTCATCGGCAAGGATTGCCCTGCTCAGCGCATCGCGCTTTGCACCGGAAACGATGTGGACCTGCCATGGTTGCGTGTTGCAGTTCGACGGCGCATGCTGCGCATCTTCGACCACCGCCCGGATCAGCGCGTCGGGCACAGGCAAGGGTAGGAAACTGCGGACGGAATGGCGATTACGAACAACGTCGTGAAAAAGTGCGGGTTCGGACACTTTGGTTCTCCATGAACAGCGCGATGAAGTCATCGCTATTGCATTTCGAGGATTCTTTTAGGTATTCATGCGCCTCCTAGCTCCGGAAAGATCTTTCAGCCAATGACCCGCGGGTCGAGCCCGTATTGAGCGGGCGCGTCGAGATGATCTCGCAGCGTCGTGCCCTCATAATCCCAATGAAAAAGTCCGCGCTCCTGGAGTATCGGAACCACGCCGTCGACGAACGCATCGATTCCGTCCTCAAACACGTCAGGCGACAGCCAGAAGCCATCAGCGGCGCCGGCTTCGAACCATTCCTGCATATGATCGGCGGCTTCAACGGCCGGGCCGACGATCGCTGGGTGATAATCGATCACGCCATGGGCGAGAACGTCGCGCAGGATCCAGCCTTCACGTGCGATCTTGAGGGCGTGCGCCGAACGAGGGTCGCCGGGCGACGGACGAGCGGAGGCCAATTGCTCCGATGTAAGCGGTGCGTCCAGATGGCCTGGGTCGAGCCGCAGGCCCAACATTTGACCTAGATACAGGACGCGTTGCGGAAACGTCTGCCAGCTCAGCGCAATTCGTCGGTCCAAGCCTTCGCGTCGATTAGGCACGATTGTCGTCATCAAACCAGCGAAGAACTTGACTTCGTCAGGGTTCCTCCCAGCTTTTTCGGCGGCGTTCCGAAGGGCGCTTCGCTGAGCGCGTGCATCCTCGATTGTGAAGACGGCGCCGATCACGCCGCTGGCATAGCGGCCCGCAACCTCCATCCCCTGGGCGCCGCCGCCTGCTTGGAAAATCACCGGCTGGCCCTGTTCCGAAGGCGGGAGCGGAAGCAGTCCGCCAGCGGCCACATGGCGCCCTTTCAGATTGATCGGCCGGAGCTTGTTGGAATCAGCGAACCGGCCGGATACTTTATCGTGCAGCCACGCGTCCAATCCCCAGCTGCCCCATAATGCCTGTACAAGCTGAATGAATTCATGCAGTCGTTCATACCTCTCGTGTCGTGGGGGCAGGGCTTGTCCGTAGAGGGCTGCGACATTAGAATCGCTGGAGGGTACGGCATTCCATCCGACTCGGCCGTGGCTCATCAGGTCGAGCGCTTTGAATTGTCGAGCCAAATTGAAGGGTTCGTTGAACGTAGAGGACCCGGTGGCAACCAACCCGATCCGCTGGGTCTCGCGCGCCACGGCAGCGAACGTCAAAAGCGGTTCGTTGATATTCAACGGAGCCTCATTCTCGAGAGCGTTTTGCCACGCAGGAAAATCCGGGGCGAACAGGAATTGAAACTTACCCCGTTCAGCGGCTTGAGCGTACCACACCTGACTGTCGAAACTCGTGTAATTCCTCGGGTCCACACCCGGCATCCGCCATGCGCCGGGTTGTGTGCCGTAACCGGCGTTCAAGACCATCCCAATGATCATTTGCCTAGTCATGTTGATTCCCGACTACCCCGTTCGCAGCATCTTGCCGGTTGGGTGAACTGATCCGTGAGCCGTTCGCGAAACTTCGCGGGGCCCGGCACCTCAGCCGGACCAGCCACCGGTGGGTGTGGTCAATTTTTATTGCTTTGCAGTGACCAGCTTCATGACCCAATGCTTCAACTCGGGTCCTGCCAGGCGGACAGCATTGCCAAGGCTGCTTCGTAGTTACCAGCAGCTTCGGCATTGCGGAGATATTTGGCCCGCTCCACAATTATTTCCCGGGGTGTGGGTTCGCCATGCAAAAGCGCGAGCGTCTCGTTGAGGAAGTCTTCCAAAGGCATAGCATGCTCATCGATTTCATCGCCGAACAACGTCGTTTGTACACCAGGCGGCGCCAGTTCAACCACGCGTACGGAGGTGTTGGCGAGTTGCACGCGCAAGCCTTCGGTGAACGAATGAACCGCTGCCTTGGTGGCGCTATATGTCATCGCTATGGGGAATGGAACAAATGCCAATGCGGAACTGACATTGATGAGGACACTGTCTTTCTGTTTCGCAAGTTGCGGCAAGAAAGCGTAGCTCATCCGAATGGTGCCTAAGAGGTTGATCGCGACGGTCTCTTCTGCATCCCTAAGTGAATCGGCAGCCATCGCATCTTCGCGCCGCATGATGCCCGCGTTGTTAATCACGACATTCAGGTCGGGATACCGCGCGGCTAAGAACTCACTTGCCCGGGCAATGGACGTAGCATCGGCTACATCGAGCTCAATAGCCTCGATGCCCGGATGATTGGCCGCGATCTGCTCCAACAACGCTTTGCGCCGCCCCGCTACGACAACCTTGTTGCCCGCCTCATGAAATCGCAGCGCTAGACCAAGTCCTATGCCTGCGGTGGAACCGGTGATAAGGATGGTATTGCCAGACCGCTTCATATGCTTCTCCAGATTGTCGGGACGGGTAAAGTTGAAACGGACAATTGTCCGCAAGCCGTGATACTAACGGACAGTTGTCCACTTAGCAATATACGCTTCGAGAAGGAGCAGAAATGGAAGAGTCACAAAAGGTTGAGCGTCGTGCGCGTGCGGACGCGTTACTGAACCGAGAGCGCATCTTGGAGGCCGCGTTAGCGGAGCTGCCTTATTCTGCAGACGTTCCCCTAAGCGTGATCGCTAGGAAGGCTGGCGTAGGACAAGGGACCTTCTACCGACACTTTCCGACGCGAGAGGCACTGGTGATGGAGGTCTATCGCTATGAGATGTTGCAGGTTGCAAAATACGCCGAACATCTGCTTCAGAGCCGCCCGCCTGACCTAGCTTTGCGTGAGTGGATGGCTCGTCTTGCCGAGTACGCCATGACCAAGGCTGGCCTGGCCGATGCAATACGCGAGATGTCGAGTTTGGGGGACTGTGCAGGAAAGGAGAGTTATGCCCCGGTGGTCGCTGCAGCCCAGTCCTTACTTGATGCAAATGAGAAGGCGGGCACCATTCGCCCCGGCATCACCGCTGATGACTTTTTTCTGGCCATTGCCGGTATTTGGCAGATCAACTTCAACGATGAGTGGAAACCCCGGTTGGGTTGGCTGATGGACTTTGTTATGGAAGGATTACGGGCGGGCGCCCCGGCACGGCCTGCCTCAGCGTAGGTTGTTAAGACCATTTGATGCACACGGGCTCGTGATAAGCGGTTAGTGAAACCGATAACAGCAGGAGTGCAGGAGATTAATGCGGATGCGACGATGGAAACACGTTGCCACGCTCCGAGCTAAAGCCAGAGTTGGATATCGGCCTCGCCCCCGGCGTCAGCGACCCGCTTGCGGGCAACATCTGCGCTGTGGGTGTGTATCTCCACGCCATGAACCATCGGGCACGATCGCCCGCGTGGAGCGAGTTCACGAAGGCGCTCGACCGCGGAAACCAGAAATGCAGCGTCGCCAGCAGCAGGCTCGAGCACGCGATCCTCTGGCGCGCGAATGGCCCATCTGGAGATGAAACGGGTAATCGCTGGAGGCGTGAAGAACGCGCCTCTCTCCTTGCGGAGGACGGAAGTGTCGATAGGGTCGCGATGGGTAACGTAGGTCACGGCTAGCTCCCGAATCGTGCACGCGTGGGTTCGCTGTCTTGCCGCTTACCTATCCTATAGAGATGAATTTCTGTCTACTCTTTGTTCCTATTTTCATTCTGCCGATCCAGCGGAAAATTGCGGCGAGCCGCTGCCTTGCGACGGCCTACTCCCTGCCCAGAAAGACAATGCGTGTAGAGGGGTCGGTACGGCCTATCACATTTAATTAAGGTGCTTAGCGATCTGCGGGTCGTTGGCTCGATTCCTATCAAGGCGAAAGAAATCTGGAAGGGTCTGTGTCATCCCGCCAAAGACCTGCAAATCGGGACTAGTGCGCCGGATCAGAGATGCCGAGACAGTGTCGCGACCGGTACAAGGGACGATGCCTGCCCGGATTGGATACCGCCGCTAGAATTCGTCGACACGCCCGATCACTTAATGACAACACAGTAGATGAGGTGCGAGGTCGATCAGGAATTCGTCGGAGCGTAGCGAAATCCGGTGCTGGCCTGTATAACATCGACTGGCGACATCGAGCGGAAACGGGCTTTAGGTTCCATGTGATTTAGCGACCCGCAATTGAAAGGGTGGGGCAAAGATGCGAGCAGTTCAAACCTCCCTTCACACGGCTTTCGGACCTGCCGCAACTGCGGCGGAAGCTGCTGTTGGCGTAGATCTCACAGGCCGGGTTGCATTGGTAACCGGTGGTTCCTCCGGTCTGGGCCTGGAGACAGTTAGAGTGCTGGCGGCACGCGGCGCAAGTGTCTGCGTAACCGCGATAGACCCGGTGGCCGCCCGAGCCGCCTTGGAGGGGATTGCTGGCGTGGAGGTGGAGCACATTGATCTGTTCGACCGCCCGTCAATTGAAAGATTCGCCGCAGCATTTCTCAAGCGCCAAAGCCGACTTGATATTTTGATTCTCAATGCGGGTGTGATGGCAAAGCCGCTAATTCGCGACATCGATGGCCATGAGGGCCATTTTTCCGCTAACTATCTTGGACACTTTCGGCTCACCGCCTTGGTGTGGCCTGCACTGCTTGCCGCACCCAAGTCTCGAGTAGTTGTCCTCTCGTCTCGAGCACATCACTTGTGTGACGTCGATCTCGACGACCTTGATTTCGTCCGGCGTCCCTACGACGAATGGATGGCCTACGGCCAGTCAAAGACAGCAAATGCACTTCTTGCTGTCTCGCTGGACGAGCGGGGGCGGCACCATGGCATCCGCGCGTTTTCTGTACACCCTGGAATGATAATCACGCCGGGGATCCAGCACCTGACGCGCGCGGAACTTGATGCTTTTGGAGTTCTTGCGGCGGACGGCACACCCATCATTGATCCCACACGGGATATGAAAACCGTGGCGCAAGGCGCGGCGACGACCGTCTGGTGCGCAACCTCGCCAATGCTGGACTCGATAGGGGGCGTGTACTGCGAAAACTGTGATGTCGCACCCGTGGAGCAGGACAGTTCCTTCGGGGTAAGACCCTACGCGATCGACCCGCAAAGAGCCGAGTTGTTATGGCAGGCAACCGCGAGGCTGACCGGTATCGACATTACAAGACCCTGACATACCATGGCTAGCCGTTGTGCGTTCTCCGCGCCAATGGCATGGGACATAGAAGTTGCGCAATAATAGATCGACGCCCTTCTTCATCCCTCTCGTATATTACAATTTTGGTTCGAGCGGTCGCCGGCTTTAAGTATTTCGATAAGCTAACGTTGCCTTTCACCGAGACTTTACTTCATACTTAGGGCTCGAAGCGCCCAGTCATCAGAGAAGCACTTAATGCAAGGGGAAGCGCCACCGAATGTCACGCTCGCGGCTGGTGAAGCGACCGCCTTCGGTTCGTTCGTCCTCTATCCGGTGCGGCATCTGTTGCTGAAAGACGACGAGCCCGTCGCCGTTGGCTCCCGAGCTCTCGAAATACTCATCGCATTGACCGAGCAATCGGGTGAACTGGTAACGAAGGACGAACTGACCGCGCGGGCCTGGCCAAACGCCACGGTGGAGGAATCCAACCTCAGAGCGCAGATCGCATTGCTCCGCAAAGTGCTCGGCGACGATCAAGCGGCCCCCCGTTTCATCGCCGCCGTTCCTTCACGCGGCTACCGTTTCGTTGCGCCTCTCGTCCGTTCCCGCGTCCAAGAAGAACCCGAGGCGACAACCCCGCCGAACAACCTTCCAAGACAGCTGACCCAAGCCATAGGACGTGAAGAGCCAATCATGATCGTCGAAGGGCGTTTCCTAAGGTCTCGGCTGGTGACGATCGTCGGACCAGGCGGCATAGGAAAGACAACCGTAGGTCTTTGCGTAGCGGAACATCTGGCTTCATTGCATAGGCATGGTCTGTGCTACGTTGACCTGGCACCGGTCACGAATCCGCAACTCGTCCCTTCTGTCCTGGCTTCGTTGCTTCGTCTCCCTGAGACATCGCGCGATCCGACCGGGTCCCTGGTCGAATACCTTCGTGCAAAGCACATGATCCTCGTATTCGACAGTTGCGAACTCGTTCTCGAAGCCACTGCTCGGCTCGTTGAAACCCTACTCCGTCAGGCTCCGGAAATCAGCATTCTTGCCACCAGCCGAGAGGCTTTGCGGGTGGAAGGTGAAAGTGTCTATCGGCTCCCACCGCTGGATATGCCGCCGTCGGCCGCGGGTTTGACTGCCGCCGACGCGTTGGAGTTCCCTGCTATTCGCTTGTTCGTCGATAGAGCGGCGTCGTCTGGAAGCGGTTACCTTTTCGATGATGACGAAGCGCCTGTCGTCGCGCACATATGCCGCCAACTCGACGGCATCGCACTCGCCATTGAGCTCGCGGCGGCACGGGTGGAGGCGTTTGGCACGCGCGGCATCGCGGAACTTCTGAACGATCGCTTGCGGTTGCTGACAGGTGGACGGCGCACCGCTCTGCCCCGCCATCAAACCCTGGCTGCGATGATCGACTGGAGCTATGGGGCGCTGTCGCAGGGGGAGCGAAGAGTCCTACGTCGACTCGCAGTGTTCGCTGGCGATTTTGGACGGGAAGCGGCTGTTGCGATTGCGTCTGACCCTTCCGCCCCCGAGCGCGATATACCGGGTCATCTTGCGGACCTCGTCGCGAAATCCCTGGTTGCCGTCGATGCTCAGCGCACTGCCGCGCGATATCGTTTGCTCGACACGACACGGGCCTTCGTCCTGGACAAAGTTCGCGAGGAAGGAGAACTCAATGCCGTCATGCGGCAACTGGCGGCCTATCTACTCGAAATCCTCAAACATTCGCAGGAGGAAGTCGAATCCCTGTCGAGCGAAGAATGGCTGTCGCGGTATGAAATCCATCTCAACAACGTGCGCTCCGTTCTGGACTGGGCGTGCTCGGACCAGGGCGATCTGGAAGTTGGCCTTGAGGTCACCGTCGCCGCCATTCCGATTTGGTATCAGCTTTCTCTCGTCGACGAGTGCCTGACCAACGTCCAACGCGCGCTGCTGGGCATCGCCCCCGGAGTGACAAGAAACAAGCACGTGCGTCACATCATGCAGCTCTACAGAGCGCTCGGGCTATCTCAAGCTTTCAAGATCGGTTTTGCGCCGCAAGCGATAGCCGCGTTTGCCAAGGCACTGGAGGTATCGGAAGAACTGGGCGACCTCGACGCTCAGGCGGAAGCGCTCTGGGGCCTGTGGGTAGCGCAGGTGGGTATGGGTGAATATCGCGCGTCCTTGAAAAGCGCAGAACGTTTCGTCGCTATTGCCAAGAGTGGGCTTGATCGTTTTATCGGTGACCGCATGCTCAGCATGACCCTGTTCTGCATGGGTGATTTTCGGGGTTCTCGTCATCATGCGGATCTCATGTTGGCGCACGATGTCTCGGCTGAAACATCGTCCCCGAACTCAGTGCGTTTCAGGTTCGGCCAGTCGGTCTCGGCACGAATTCAGCCCGCTCAGCTGCTCTGGATACAGGGTTTTCCAGAGCAGGCCATGAACGCTGTAAGTACGGCCGTTCAGGCAGCGCGGAGTTCGGGCCATGCGATCTCGTTATGTGAAGCCCTGGCGCGTTGGTCGTGCCCAGTCTTCGTACACGTCGGGGACCTGGCGGCGGCAGATTCTGCGATAACAGAGCTTTTCGACGTGGCGTCGGCGAATTCGCTCGGCCCATGGGAGGTGTTCAGCCGCTGTTGGAAGGCAGCTCTGCTGATCGAGCTGGGGGCACACGAGCGCGGGGTGCCTCTCCTCCGAAACGGATTAGCCGAACTGCGTCAGGCAAAGCTTTTCAACCTCTACAAGGTCAGATTTCTTGGATATTTGGCAGAAGGTCTCTCCTCGCTCGGACAATATGTTGAAGCGCGTTCTTTGGTCGAGGCGGCGATTAGTGACAGCGAAACAACAAGCGAGCTCTGGTGCATTGCGGAACTCTACCGTCTGAAAGGTGATGTGCTCAGACGAGGGGGCGAGGACCTGGATCTCGTTGAACAATGCTATCGCTATTCGATCCAGTTGGCGGAGACGCAGGATGCCCTGTCCTGGGAACTGCGAGCGACAACCAGTATGGCAAGGTTGATACGCGAACAAGGGGACACCGCTCGGGCACGTGCGGCGTTGGCGTCGGTATACAACCGGTTCACCGAGGGCTTCGATTCGGCCGACGTGGTGGCGGCCAAGACTCTTTTGGCTGAGATGTCCTGACCTCTCCTGCGTCTCCGTGAACCTATAGGCCACAAGATTTCACCACGATTCACTGGCCTTAGAGCGGGCCGCTCTGCCATCTTCTGCGTGTCGCCGGATAGTCGTCGACACCGCATGAAGGGCACCCAGATGACCACAAAAGCCACCACCATGGACGCTCTCGTTCTGAACGAAGCCAATTCCGCCCTCGTCCGCACAACGATGGTCTGCCCAGCGCCCGCGGCAGGCGAGGTTCTGGTTCGGGTCAAGGCCAGCAGCGTCAATCCGCTCGACCTCAAGATCAAAAGCGGCCAGGCTCCCCACGCCCGCCATCCACTGCCAGCCATCCTCGGCATGGACGTCGCCGGGATTGTCGAAGCCGTCGGACCCGGCGTGACCGCGTTCAAGCCACAGGACGAGGTGTTCGGCCTGACGGGGGGCGTAGGTGGTCTCCAGGGTTCGCTCGCGACTTTCATCACTGTCGATGCGGACCTGCTTGCCCCCAAGCCCACGAACCTGACCATGCGCGAGGCGGCCGCGCTGCCGCTGGTCTTCATCACCGCTTGGGAAGGCCTCGTCGATCGCGCGCAGGTTCAAGCGCGTCAGAAGGTACTCGTGCTTGGTGCAGGCGGTGTCGGTCACGTCGCGATCCAGATTGCCCGGGCTTTCGGAGCTGACGTCTTCGCGGTCGACAAGGCCTCCAAGCAAACCCAGATCGAAGAGCTTTGCGCCACGGCGATCGACCGCCATCAGACGACCGTCGAAGAGTATGTGAAAGACCATACGGGCGGACGCGGGTTTGACATCGTCTACGACACCGTAGGCGGAGCTGGGATCGACGCCGCTTTCAACGCCGTGACTCGCTTCGGCCATGTCGTCAGCTGCCTCGGTTGGGGCACGCATTCACTCGGCCCGCTCTCCTTCCGTGCCGCAAGCTACTCGGGCGTCTTCACGCTCCTGCCGATCCTGACGGGGGAAGGGCGCGCCCATCACGGGCAAATCCTGCGAGAAGCGAAGCGGCTAGCCGAAGCCGGTAAGATTACACCTCTCGTCGATCCACGCCGCTTCAGTTTCGAGAGTATCGCGGAAGCATACGCCGAAATCGAGAATAAGACCGCCAACGGCAAAATCGTGATCGACGTCGCCGATTAGAGCCACCTTCACATCTCTGAACAAAGGAAAGATGCCATGCCATTCGTCAATGTGAAACTGGTCGACGGCGTCTTCACGCCGGAAGAGAAACACGCCCTTGCCAAGGCCCTGACCGACGTCATGGTCAAGTTCGAAGGCTCCGAGGCCTTCCGCGAGGTCGTGTGGGTCCTTATCGAGGAACTACACACCGATGGGTGGCATATCGGCGGCAGGCCGTTCGAAGGACCCAAGTCTTTGATGACGACGCTTTCGAAATCCAAGGACATTGTCGAGATGATCGATGGCACGCCAACCACCCGAAAAGAATGGGCAACGGCGGCTCCGGTCCTGGGCTGACAATTCGCAATCTCGACACAGCAGAAAACCCGGCATCCGGACAGCAGACACCCGGAAGCCGAAAGAGGACCTGTGTCCGTCCCGCGGAGGTAAGAGACATGAATTCGGTCGACGCAACAATGACAATGCCCACTGCGACGAGACGGGATGTCCTGATCGGAGCCACTGCTCTCGCACTCGCCACGACGCTCCCTCTGGAGGCTATGGCCGCCACGGTGTCGTTGAACTCAACCACAGCAGACATTGAAGAAGGGAATGAGACCATGAGCAGCATCAGGACGAAGGACGGCGCGCAGATTTTCTACAAGGACTGGGGTAGCGGGCAGCCGATTGTATTCCACCACGGCTGGCCGCTGAGCGCCGACGACTGGGACAATCAGATGCTGTACTTTCTCAGCAAGGGATTCCGCGTCGTTGCGCATGACCGACGGGGCCATGGTCGCTCGAGCCAGACATCAGGTGGCAACGACATGGATACCTACGCGGCCGATGTCGCAGCCCTCGCTGAGGCGCTCGACCTTCGCGACGCGATCCACGTCGGCCATTCGACGGGAGGCGGCGAAGTCACGAGGTATGTCGCCCGCCACGGCAAGGGCCGGGTCGCCAAAGCGGTTCTCGTCTCCGCCATTCCGCCTGTGATGGTCAAATCCGCTGACAATCCTGGCGGTACTCCTATCGAGGTGTTCGATGGTTACCGAGCAGCTCTGGCCGCCAACCGGGCGCAGCTTTACCTAGATATCGCCAGCGGACCGTTCTACGGCTTCAACCGTCCTGGTGCCAAGATTGCCGAAGGGACGATCCGCAATTGGTGGCGTCAAGGCATGATGGGCGGAGCGAACGCCCACTACGAATGCATCAAGGTCTTCTCTGAGACCAATTTCACCGAGGACTTGCAGGCCATAGACGTCCCGGTCCTGGTGATGCACGGCAGCGACGACCAGGTGGTGCCGATTGCAGACTCCGCCGAACTCTCCGTCAAGCTGCTCAAGAACGGAAAACTCAAGGTCTATGACGGCTATCCGCACGGGATGTTCACCACCCATGCGGACGTGATCAATGCGGACATTCTGGCCTTCATCAAAGCCTGACCGCCTGGGCAGGATTCCAGTCCTGCCCTCCATCTTATCAGTTCCAGCTCGAAAGCGGTCGGCTCGCCTGAGACCGGCTTCGGAAAGGTATGTCATGAAGTCCGAACACATGCTCTCCCGTCGTGGGTTTTGCCTTTGCTGCATCGGCGCGGCCGGTTTCGCTGCCACGGGCGGCTGGATGAGTCCCCGCGCAGCCTATGCGGAGGCCCGCGGCCTCGTGAGCCTCATAAAGGACAGTGCCGCCAAGTCTGTCATCTCAGCCCATAAACTCAGGAACGGCATCACCGTCCTCGAGGGCTCCGGCGGCAACATCGCCGTGATGGACGGAAACGACGGCCTCGTCATGGTCGACGCCGGGATTAGCGTATCCCGCGAGCAGATGACGAAGGCTCTCACCGAAATCTCGCCACAGCCAGTCACACATTTGATCAACACCCATTGGCATTTCGACCACGCTGACGGAAACGCCTGGATCGGCTCTGACGGGACCAAGATTATCGCGCACGAGAACACCCGCAAATATCTGTCTCAGGTTCAACGGGTCGAAGACTGGGACTACAATTTCCTCCCGCTCCAACGTAACGGCGTGCCGCAACACGTCTTCTCAAAGGAGCATTCGCTCAAGCTCAATGGAGAGACCCTTGTCCTGAAATATTACGGGCCGGCGCATACCGATGGCGACATTTCGGTGATGTTCGCCGAGGCGGACGTCCTGCATGCCGGCGATACCTACTGGAACGGGATATATCCATTCATCGACCATTCAACGGGCGGCGGCATCGACGGGATGATTGCTGCGTCCGAGGCGAACCTTGCCAACTCCACGGACAAGACGATTATCATTCCAGGCCACGGAAACCCGGTCAGCAACCGCAAAGAGCTGCGTGAGTTTCGCGACATGCTGGTCGGTGTCCGCGAGAACGTGGCGACGCTCAAGCGTCAGGGTAGGACTCGCGACGAGGCGGTAGCCGCCAAGCCGACTGCGGCATTCGATGCCAAGTGGGGCAACTTCGTCATTGATCCGGGCTTCTTCACGCGGCTCGTATACGAGGGCGTGTAGCCGCAAAGAACTGCACAATTGATTGTTCCCTTTCCTGGCGCGCTCCTCCCAAGCCCATACGCGCCATCGGGGCGCCCCGCCGGGGCGTCCCGAACCGATCCGCTCAACAAATTCCAGTTATTAGGAGACGATCATGTCAGAAACAAAAACCGCCTTGTTCATCGATATTCCGGTTGAACTGCGGGAAGTCAAATCAGTCCACAGCATCGGCGGGCTCGAATTCGAAGGCGACCTGCCCGCAGCGCTATTCCACCTTCAGCTGATCACGACCGACATCGCGAACTGGAAAGCCGCGTCAGAGGTGATCGTCGTCTTCCACACCAACGCTGGCCACGTCACGCTTGACGACGCCGCCTACAACACGTCGCGCAACATCGCCACCGGGAACCCGTACAAGAAGCTTGTCGCCGACCTCATAGACATCGGCGTGAAGGTCGAGCTCTGCGGCGCGACTGCGAAGGTGAACGGCTGGGGCAATGCCGATCTCCTACCCCGCATCAAGATCAACCTGGATGCAATGGCGCGCACGATCCAGCTCGTCCAGCAGGGTTTTGTCAAGATAACCGAGTGACGTTCGGCTAGCCAAGCCGGCCGCGACATCATTCCTAAGGAGGCTGAAATGCTTCAATTCCCATTCGCATTCCATTCGACAGCGTCGGACGTTCTGCTCGGTGTCGATCTGCAGGGAAAGACGATGATTGTGACCGGGGGCGCAAGCGGGATCGGCGTGGAGACGACGGCGGCCCTCGCAGCCGCTGGAGCCTCCGTGGTCATTGCCGCCCGTCGTCCCGACGATGCCGAGTTGGTCGCCAGGGACCTCCGGATCAGGACGGCCAATCCCGCCATCCAGGTCCGTCAACTCGATCTCGCCGACCTAAGCTCGGTCTGCCGCTTCGTCGACGATTGGGAAGGTCCAGTGCATGCGCTCGTCAACAATGCGGGCATCATGGCGCTGCCGGACCTCCAGCGCTCATCCCAGGACTGGGAAATGCAGTTCGCGACGAACTTCCTCGGGCATTTCGCTCTGACTGTCGGTCTTCGCCGCTCCCTTGCACTGGCTCAGGGAGCGCGCGTGGTCTCCGTGAGTTCCAGCGGCAGCCTCTTCGGTCCGGTATTCTGGGACGACCCGCACTTCCACTTCATTCCCTACGATCCGCTCCTTGCCTACGCCCAATCGAAGACCGCTTGCACACTACTTTCCGTAGCCATCAAGGATCGTTGGGCCGATGACGGCATTGTGTCGAACGCGCTCAATCCCGGAGCTATCGCTACCAATCTGCAGCGTCACACAGGAGGCCTGCGTACGCCCGAACATCTCCGTAAGACTCCGGAGGAAGGCGCGGCCACATCGGTGCTGCTCGCGGCATCCCCCTTGGTGGAAGGAACGAACGGGCGCTATTTCGAAAACTGCGCTGAGGCTCCGATGGTCCCCCGTCGCCCTCAACTGAAGTTAGAAGGTGTGGCCGAATATGCCCTCAACAGTGCCAACGCCCATAGACTGTGGGAGATGGCCCTCGATCTCCTGGGAGATCGGGGATGAATACGTTTCAGCAGGTGATGTTCATGGGCTGGGCGGTCGAGGCGCGCTCACGCGGGTGCGATCGAGCGAAAGCACGGTCTGCATAACTTCATCAGCGACGTGACTGCCAATGCGGCGAGACATTCCTCAACTGCACGACGGTCGATCTAGACCAGTTGACCTGTCTTCTGATCTTGCGATTCGCCCTTTGTCTTTTTGAACATGGCTGGAGTGTGTCCCGTGATGCGCTTGAACACTTTGTTGAATGCGGCATCCGAACCGTATCCCGCCCTACGGGCGACTTCCGAAATCGGTGCGGACGATTTCAGAAGCATTGTGGAGGCAAAATGCACACGCCAGCTTGTGAGATATTCCACGGGTGTTTGCCTGAGGACGCTCTTGAAGTGCACGGCGAAGGCGGACCGAGACATGCCTGCGGTTCGGTCCAGTCTTTCGATGGTCCAGTCCCTTGCGGGGTCGGCATGGATTGCCTCGATGACAGACTTCAGGCGCTTATCGGACACCGCGGCCAGCCAACCCTGCTTGGGGCTGCTGCTGTCTTCGACATGTGCGCGTATGGCGTGGATGAACAGCAACTCGAAAAGGCGAGCGACGGCAGCCTCGGCCCCGAGGCCTGGACTAGCGGTTTCGATCGCCAACATCTCGAGCACCGACGCGATAGCGGTCGTATGGCCCTCGCTTTTCTTGAGGTGCAGAAAGCGCGGAAGCACCTCAAGGACGGAGTCGCGCTCAAGCCGCTCGATTTCGAATGATCCGCTGATGAACGTCGTCGTGGCTCCGCCGCCGCCGAACTCTATTCGGTCTCCGACCCGGCCGCGCTCGACATCGACGCAATCGATCAGGAGGGAGCGTTCGTTATCGAAGATTTTATATGCGGTCTCGTCGAGCAAGATGAAAACGTCCCCGCTTAGAAGCCGCGTTGGTTCGACCCTGTCGGGCGTCGTCAGCACAGCCGCCCCTTCGACAACGTGGACGAATTTCACGACGCGCTCGCCCGGGGAAGAGATTCCCCACGGCGCACTCGCTTCCAGACAGGTGAACTTGGCGCCTTTTATACGCGGGGCGGCGAAGATTTTGGAAAGCGTATCCATGAACTGATGACCATTGGACGATTCGACAAGAATACAGGACTGATCGATCTCAACCGTCCAGAGCGAGCGTCCTATGTAGGCATCAGAAAGGAGACTTCAAATGCAAGACGACAATCAAGTATTCCACGAGATCGAAACGAGGAAAGCTCGGTACTGCCGATACATCGACACCAAACAATGGGACGAGTTCCAGGAGCTGTTCCTGAATGAGCCGTACATCCGCTTCATGGATACCGAAGGGCAAACGATACACGCCTTCGCGTCGTTGGACGATTTCGTGACGACGAGCGCCCGTTATCTCGAAGGCGCGCGGACGATCCATCAGGTCCACAACGCCGAAATGGAACGGGTTTCCGACCGCGAGGTGAACGCGATCTGGTCGATGGAGGATTATCTGGTTTTCCCGCGCGTCGACCAGACACGGCCCGCCAGCATGCACGGGTACGGGCATTACCATGAAACCTGGCACCTGGAAGGCGGCGAGTGGCGGATCGCCAGGCTTGAGCTCCGTCGAACCATCCTGGAAATCGCTTCCAAGGAGCGCGTCCAATGACCCATTCACCGATTAGAGTTGGTATCATAGGTGTTAACACTGACCGGGGATGGGCCTCGACCGCGCATGTTCCCGCACTGCGAGGCCTGCCTCAGTACCGCCTTTCGGCGCTGAGCCACAGCCGGATCGAAACCGCAAAAGCATCCGCCGAAAAGTTCGGCTTCGACCACGCGGTCTCGTCCACTGAAGAGCTTGTCCATCACCCTGAAGTGGACCTCGTGGTGGTCACCGTCAGGGTTCCCGAACACCTTCAACTCGTGACCGCCGCGCTCGAGGCCGGGAAGTCGGTGTTTTCCGAATGGCCGCTCGGCATGAACTTGCGGGATGCTGAAACAATGAACTCGCTGGCCGCGCAAAAAGGTGTTTCGGCGATGATCGGCCTTCAGACCCGCGCGAACCCGACACTTCGTCACATGCGCAGTCTTATCAAGCAGGGCTATCTCGGCGAGGTGCTTTCGGCATCTGTCATCGGATCGGGGATAACCTGGGGGGAAGAATTGGAGGAGGCATTCCGATACACGCTGGACCCCTCCAAAGGTGCAAGCATGCTGCACGTGCCGTTCGCCCACACTATCGATGCCTTACTGTTCGCCCTCGATGAGGATTTTCTCAGCGTGTCGGGGACATTGGTCAGTCGTCGTCCGAGTATACGGATGATCGATAGCAGGGAAATTGTCCCGCTCGACGTCGCCGATCAGGTTGCCTTTACTGGTAAGCTGACCTCTGGCGGTCTGGTGACGAGCCATTTCCGCGGCGGGCTGTCACGTGCGACCAATTTCCATGTGGAGATTAACGGCACCAGAGGCGACTTGTTGCTGACAAGCCCCGTTGGCTACGTGGGGATAGGCGGCTTCAAGCTCATGGGGGCACAGGCAAACGAGACGCTTCACCCGATCTCCGTGCCTGACGACTTCGGACCTGAAGAAAACGTCCTGATGGGGAACGTGAGGAAGCTCTACGAACTGTTTGCTTCCGACCTCCAGTTTGGCACTGGCCAGGGTCCGACGTTCGGCGATGCTGTCAAACTCCACAGGCTGATCAAAGCGATCGAGCATAGCGACGGGGTGGCGCGCGATGTCTGATACAATGCTGGCATTGGTGATGGATGCTCCAGGCGGACCTGAAGTCCTGAAGGTCCGGGAGATAGCCAAGCCGAAAATAGGACCCTCCGATGTCCTCGTGCGAATACGGGCCGCGGGCATCAACCCCGCAGACTGGCAGAACAGGAAGAGCGGAGAAAGGCATGACCCTGGGGCCGAGATCGGATCATCGACGATCCTCGGTATCGATGGAGTTGGCGTGGTCGATGAGATCGGTCAAGCGGTTAACGGGGTCATGGTCGGAGACGAAGTCTGGTACATCGACGGCGGCTATCCGGGTAATCCCGGCAGCTATGCGGAATACAAGGTTGTCCACGGCGCATACGTGTCCAAGAAACCGAAAAGCCTGGACTTCGTGCAGGCCGCTGCGCTTCCGGTGGTCGGGCTGACCGCCTGGGAAGCCGTCTTCGACAAAGGGAACGTGAAGGTGGGCGACCATGTCCTGGTGCATGGAGGCGCGGGCGGTTTAGGGCATATCGCCATTCAGTATCTCGCGTCTATCGGGGCCCGGATTGCCACCACGGTATCGAATGAAGTCAAAGCGAAGTTCGCCCTTGCGATGGGTGCCGAACTGGCGATCCGTTATCGGAGTGAGGATGTGAACGAGAAGCTGAGGTCCTGGAGTGGCAAGGACGGCGCTGACGTCGTGTTCGACTTCGTCGGGCATGGGAACTTCGCTCGAAGCTTCGAACACGTCACGCCGTACGGCCAGTTAGTGAACACCGTGGTTTCGGACTGGCCAATGGGCGGAAACGCGCTGGCCGAATGGAAAAACCTCGACATCTCGTTCGTCAATATCGGTCTACCACAAATAGCCAGGGATCACAGGAACAGGCTTAGGCAGGTAAAGGTCCTGGATGCAGTCGCCGAGATGGTCGATCGGGGCAAACTACGAGCGCACATCGACCGCGTCGTTTCGTTTGAGGGCGTCGGTGACGCGCACCGGGCATTGGAAGCAGGCGAAACAATGGGGCGTGTGGTTTTGCAAGTCTGACGGGCGGCCCCGCACGTGCTTGATGTGGGCTGGGACGCTACGTGCCTCCCCAACATCGGCACGTGACGAAAGTGCGCATAGTGCATGACGCCGTAGCTCGGAAACTCAGGATGATCCCATCTAATCGGCGACGGTTCGGATCCGTTCAAGGCGAACGCGGCTCCTCCTCGCCGCTGATCTCGTACGCTCTTTTTTACCGACGCGGTGAGGTTGAGAACTGCGACGCTCCAGAGATGGTATTGCGAGTTTTACACAGTCGGAAGACAAGCTTAGGCTGCAGAAGCTGCGGTCTCTGGTCCAATGATGGCGGACACTTCTGTAATTTTGTTCGCTGGAAAGCCACCCAACTCCGCGTGCCGTCGAATGTCATCAGCACTTGGAGCCTCATGAACGCAATAGATCTTATCGCCAGCGACATAGCTAGTGATCCACTTGTACGGGATGTCCAGGTTCGAAACGACATCGTTCGACTTGGCTGAGATTTCGCAAAGATTTTCCGCGGTCAGTTTGTGGGCACCAGGAATATCGCGCTCTATGATGAAAGTCGGCATGTCGGGCTCCTCCCCCGTTTCAACCTGGATCAGCTGGCTCCTAAAGTGATCGCGAGTCAATTTTATTCTTGTGCAACCGGCGTCAGCGGGCTGGCCATCTTACTGTCGATTCTTTCGAGCGAAGATCGATTTCGTCTTGAAAACCGGGTTGGCTGACCTGCAGTTTTGGAGGTCTTTTGCAGCACCTTGGGCGGCAAAAACACCCGATCCATCCAACAAGGTGCCTCAGACACGGGGCCGTCGAACCTCAATTCAAGCAAATTACATGTGGTGGTCGAGAATACGGTTCTTGGGGAGCCGGACCGTCCTTTGAGCCTTCCGCCAGAGGAGAACTAGGCGTAAAGTTCTTCGCAACAGGACGAGGTTGTCATGACAGGAACAGACAAGGTCTTCGCGGGCGCCATTCCGGCCCTCTACCAGGAGCATATGGTGTCGATGATCTTCGAGCCTTATGCGGAGGAAATGGCGAAACGCACTGCGTCCCTCGATCCCCGGAAGGTACTCGAGATCGCCGCAGGAACTGGTGTGGTGACAAGGGTGCTTGCGACACGGCTAGCACCCTCCGCCCGGATCATCGCGACCGATCTCAATCAGCCGATGCTCGATCTCGCTGCTGGCCTGCTGGGCGCTAGTGATCAGGTGACATTCAGGCAGGCGGACGCGTTGGCGCTGCCCTTTGAAGATGACAGCTTTGATGTGGTTGTCTGCCAGTTCGGCGTTATGTTTTTTGCTGATAAGTTGGAGAGCTACCGAGAGGTACGCCGGGTGCTGAAGGACGGCGGCGTTTACCTGTTTGCGGTCTGGGACCAGATTTCGGCCAATGCGTTCGTGACCGTTGCCACGCAAGTGCTTACCGAGCGCTACCCAGAAGACCCCCCGCGCTTCATGGAGCGCACGCCACACGGCTATTATGACACGCAGGCGATCATCGCTGCGCTGCTAGAAGCCGGTTTCACAACAGCTGTTGCCGAAACTGTGACAAAGGTAGCTCGAGCGACAACCGCAGGCAGCGCAGCGATTGGGTATTGTCAGGGTACTCCGCTAGCCGGCGAAATCTTGGCGCGTGAACCTGGCGGATTGCAGGCGGTAACCGAGGCCATTGAATCAGCGCTCGCCGCTCGTTTCGGACCAGGCCCAATCGAAGGTGGGATAAGCGCCCAGATCATTACTGCCAAGAAGTGATGATGATCGCAAGAAGGTTCCTCTCAGCCGAAATGCCACGTGGATTAGTTTGCCCAGGGCGTTGGGCCAGATCCGCGGGATAAGCCGAGGCCGGTTGTGGCCCGCGCGATATGAGGGATCTTCATATCAATACGTTGAAGGTGAAGGTAAGGATTTTCAGTGGTATCGGTTTTTAGTATTGTGGCCGCCGGTTCGATACCCTTCAGGTCGCCGACTCGTTCGACTGTCGTCCGGTGACGCGGGAGGAACAGCGAATTCTGTGCTGAGGGGCCGAGCGAGAGGTTGTTTTCAGAGCAATGCTGATGGACGACATCTGTGACTTCGTTGCGCGCAGGCGTTCGGCCAGCTGGCGCTGTGATCCGAAACTGCAGTTCAACGTCGATGGCGATGGCGTCGATACCCTTTAGTGCGACAATCGGAGGGGGCGTCTGGACGATATTTTCGCAGGTCAATAACGCTGCTTTGAGTACGCTCTCCACCTCGGACGGACGCCTGCCGACGGCGATTCGAACTGCGAGAACTATGAGATGGGTTTCGTCTGGCCGAGTAAGATTGGTTAGGCCGATTTTCGCCAATGTACTGTTTGGCAAGACAACGAAATTGTTGGCAGGTGTCAAAACTTGCGTGGAGCTCCAGTTGTTTTGGACCACGCGGCCTTCTGTTCCGTCCGCCAGCTGTATCCAATCGCCAATAGAGAGTGGCCTACCGAGCGTGAGCGCTATGCCTGAGAATAGATCGCTAAGTGTGTTTTGCAGAGCGAGGCCGAGAATAATCGCAACAACGCCAGAGGTGGCGACCAAAGTTCGAATAGGCGCGCCGAATACGAACCCAACGATGGCAAGGCTAACCCCCAGGTATACGCCCGCTACGATCAGATCCTGAACAAGCCTCGCCTCCCGGGGGCGCCGGTCGAGGACAATATACAGCCGAACAAACCCGATGCTCGCCCAGGCGAGATGTACCCACCAGAAGATGCGGGAATACACGGAAGAAGCTCAGGAGTGTCTTGGTCCGCGCCAAGGCTGTGCGGTGAGATCCCAGCACTCATCATGACCAATGTCGTCGAAACAAAAAAGGTGATCTGGACGACAACGCGAGCGGTTGGGCGTCTTGAGCCCTGCGCGTGCCAGACGATGATGCCCAGGATACCCAGAGTATCCACGATGAGGAGGACATAGACGAACGAAGAGAAATACATCTCGGCCTCGTTGACTTGAAAAGCGGACCGGGCACGCGCCGTTATCCCGGTCCATTCCTGTTTTAGATCAGCCGAAGCGGACATGGATCATCCGTGCCGGCCTCAGTCATCGTGCTTCCGCCGATGTAGTTATGCTGAACCTCATTCGGCTGGGAAGCGCCTGGAGGGTGGCGTGTTGTTACGGACCTTGACGCTTCCAATCAGCTGCATGATGGCGATGGTCGCCACGCTCAGCCCGATGAGGACGTGAGTCCACATTGCGCCTGCCGCAGAGCCAAAACCCAGCAAGAATGGCGCACTGATCACCCAGCAGGCCAAAGTGAGATTGCACCACTCCGCCCAGTCGCCGTAGCGGCTCAGTGCCATGGCGGAGCATACCGCGATCAACAATCCAACCAAGCCAGCGTTCCACGCTGCTGCCGGTGCGCCCATGGACATCAAAGCGGCGCTTACCAGTCCAAACCCGAGCAGCAAGTTTGTCCATTCCAGTCCCTTGTTGGGCACTTCTTTTTTCATTTTTCGTCTCCTTTACATGTCTCCGTTGGCCTGGAAGGTAGGCCGCCACGGTTGTGAGAGAATGAGAGGAGCGGCGGCACGTGCCAACTCACCACGAGGGACTAATCTTTTCTAGAGAGGCTGAGGTCGATCTGAGGCAAAGCCATACTGAACTGGCGGAAGGTCTAGATTCGTCTATGCCTTGGCATAGGCCCGTTTCTTCCTTGATCCGGTTTCGGTTCGTTACGATTAATACGAATATTGTCGCCGTCAGATCCGAATAGGTCAGAGATCAGGAGGACAGAAAACGTGACGATTGAGACGCAGCGAAGGGCCGTGGGGTCTGCTGCCGAGCGACTGCAATGCCTCAATCGCGCGTTCGCAGTATTCGCGGTTTTCGCACTCGGTGCATGCATCTCTGAACCTCGGGGTGTGGGTTCGGATCCTCCATATCGACGGGTTACCGTCTTAGTCTCCACCGTCCGAGCCACAGATGAAGGATCCCCCCAAACATTCAACAGCGCGCTATCTCCAACGCTTCGCTTCATGAAGCACGTGATATCGATCCCGCCGACGCACAAAGCGGATGTGGTAGAGTGGCCCAGCGTACCTCCGGATCCCGGTCGGGAATTCGTCACGCTGACGTCCGAACGCCTGAGCGAAAAGGAATTTTCCGAGGCAGTTTCCGGTACGCATGACAGTTCTGTCCGCCTTTTTGTGCATGGATACAACAACACTTACCAAGAGACCGTCCTTCGCTTGGCTCAAATCGCCGCGGACTCTAGCGATAGGCGAACCGCAGTCCTGTTCGCTTGGCCATCTCGGGGGAGCACACTAAGCTACAATGCCGATCAAGAAGCGGCAGCGGGATCGGGCCCCGGTCTGGCGAAGACGATCGAGATACTGGTTCGTAAACGACAGGGCAGAATAGCACTTCTTGCACACAGCATGGGAGGATGGCTTGCGATGGAAACCCTAGCCGAGATGGGCAGAGGAAAAAGCCGCAAGACGGTTAGTAGGCTGGAGAGCGTCGTGTTGGCTGCGCCAGATATCGACATCGCCGACATGATCCGGCAGCTTGAGGCTATTGGCCGTTTGGAACGTCCGTTAACGCTCCTGGTATCAAAGGATGACGGAGCGCTCGCGGTATCCGGGTTCTTTACCGGGGGGAGGCGCGTCGGGGCGGACGACGTACACGATCCGCGGGTCCAAGCGGCGGCAAAACGGTATGGCGCCCGCGTGGTTGATATCTCCGAACTCACGGCCTCGGATGGATTTCGGCATTCCCGTTTCACGGCGATGGTCGCGCTCTATTCCAGATTCCACACCCAGATCGACGACCCCTCGGCGGCGCATTATGCCGGGCCGGGCACCTATGTGTTCCGAGCCGCAACAGCAACTTTGGAACCCGTAACTCGCTGAGTATTACGAAGAGCGTATCGAGCATCGTCGGGTGCGATAGATGGAACCCATCCGACGGGCTCTGGCCGCAGGATTTCGAGTTCAACAGTGCCGCAGCGTTAGAGTATGAGTCTATATGGCGGGGCGGTCAACGAAGGATTGCATCAGGCGATGAAGACCGATCTTGATGACCACGAGGACTGGGGCAGCCACAACAAACAAGACGGCAACTGCGATAAACGCAGTATCGAACGCAATCACTGTTGATTGGCCGGCTATGGCCTTCGCCAAAAGGCTCGTTGCCGCTCGGCTCGCAGCGGCCGCATCCATACCACGATCAGTGAGAGAGTTAACGGTGGTTGCGAGACGTTCTAGAAGCTGGGGAGAGCCGGTGCTAAGATGAGAGCCAAGAACGGTGATATTGGTGGTGATGTTGTGATCGATCAGTGTTTGAAGCCCACCGACACCCATCAACCCGCCGAGTTGGCGACCGGTATTGAACAGGCCTATCCCCAGCGCAATATCCCTCTGAAGGTTGGTAAACGCAATAAGAGTGATCGACAGGAAGAGGAAACCTAGACCGCACCCTCGTAAGAGAATGGCGAGCATCATGTCGTCAGCACCGCTCTCACTGGTTGATCCAGACAACATCCACATCGCCATCATGATAAGCAAAATACCAAAAGGGACCGTGGCAAAAGGCGGTACCCTCCGAAACTGTATCATCAAGGCTGTGAGTGTAAGTGCGACGATGAAGACTGCTCCGCTCGGCAAAAGAAGCTGACCGGCATCTGTCGGAGTGAAGGCGAGAACTGCAACCGCGAACGAAGGGATTAGGTAGGCACTCCCGAATAATGCAGCCCCCGCTACGAAACTCACGATAAAAGCGAAAGCAAAGTCATCCGAGCGGAATGGGGTGAAATTGATCACGCCGCGTTTCGCCACTGTCATCTGGTGCGCAAGAAATATCAGCAAAGTCACTGTGCCGAGGGTGGTCAACCAGACAATGTGCGTTTGTTCGAACCAGTCCCAACGGCTTCCCTGGCTTAGAACATAGGTAAGACAGAAAAATGATATCGAGATAAGCGACACGCCGGCCCAGTCGAAGGGGGAGGGGGAGGGGTCTTGTTCATGGTTCGCAATCCCGTCAGTTATCAGTAAGCAACCGATCGCGGCGATGCTTAATGGAACGACACCGAGGAAGATCCACACCCATGAGTAGCTATCAAGTAGCCAACCTTGGAGCGCTGGAGCAATAGTCGCAGGAGCAACAACGGAACCCATCGCAAACAGCGCCTGTAAGATAGGTTGTTGGTATCGCGGATAGCTCACCAAAATCAGCGTTTGACCCGCCACAAGCAAGACACCGCCGGCCATGCCCTGGCAGACGCGCAGAGCAGTAAGCAATTCCAGGCGGTTGGTGAGGGCGGCGATGCCACATGCTGCGCCCATGATCAATGTCGCTGCTATGACCAGGCGGCGGGGCTCCATCCGTGTCATGAACCATGACGCCAGGATGAACCCGATCAGCTTTGCCGCCGTATACCCGATGTCGAGCCATGCGAACTCATCCGGAGTGGCGTAGGTGTCGCCGATAATGTCGCCGCGACCTAACGAAAGAACGGTGCTGGCGACAGCTTCCGTCAGGGCTGCGAGCACGATGCCAACGACGAGCAAGGTGCCCGGCGTCGTGCGCTCGCGCTCAGTTATGGCAACGGGTGCCGTCGTCACGATCTCGCTCCTTGGACCAATTTAACCTTTGCGGATAGGCCAGGGACGAGGCGCGCAGTCGGGTTGCTAGCGGAGAAGCGGATCTTCACCGGCACCCGTTGAACGACGCGCACAAAATTGCCAGTGGCATTGTCAGCGGGAAAGAGGCTGAACGCGGACCCGCTACCAGGCGCAAAGCTGTCGACAACCCCCTCGATTGTTTCCTCGGAATAACCATCAATGGTAATAACTGCTCGTTGACCCGGGTAGATGTGTTCGAGTTGCGTTTCCTTGAAATTCGCTACGATCCACAGGTCAGACAGCGGGACGATGTCGAGCAGTGAAGCGCCTGGCGACACCAGCCGGCCGACTCTAACCTGACGGTTGCCCACGACGCCGGAGATCGGGGCTTTCACCACCGTATTGTCGAGATCGATCTGGGCGAGATCGCGAGCGGCTTTTGCCTGAGCCACAGCAGCTGTCGCTGCCTCGCGTTGGGTCGACAGAACTGCAATTCGCCGCTGTTGGGCCACTACACTTGCGGCAGCTGCGGTAACTCCCGCCTCGGCCCGTTCGCGAGCCGCATCGCTTTCATCAATGTCCGCCTGGCTGACGATATTGCTTCTTATCAGCTGGCGGTGCCGCTCAGAAGCCTTGATCGCCCGGTTCAACTCTGCTGAAGCCGATTGCTTTTGCGCATTGGCCTGCTGAATGAGTGCCTGCTGCAAGTCCGTCTCGGCATCAACATTCACCAATCGCGCCTGGGCCGCGTCGATGTTGGCGACCGCTTGTGCAAAGCGAGCCTGGTAGTCTCGGTCATCGATACGAAACAGGACGTCACCAGCTTCCACGGACTGGTTGTCCTCAACTTCGACGACGGTGACATATCCGGCAACTTTGGGCGCCAAGGTCGTCACGTTGCTGCGGATGTAGGCATTGTCTGTGTAAGTCTGGTTCTTGGAACTGGCCCAGGTCCATCCTGCGGCCGCCAGTACGACGGCGCCGAGGCACAGGGTCGTCCCGATCATTTTCTTCTTCGTCGTAGCCATAGTGGCCTCCGGTAATGGTCAGTACCATCGTTATGGTAACTTGAATTACCAGTCAATGGTCGTTGATGTGGATGACCACAGGGAAGGACCGAGAGACGTTTCCCCGCCGGCTCGGATCCGCACAATCCAATGATGCCGTCGAACGGGACCGCACGATATCGGGTTTGGGGATGAGGAGAGCCTTAGCTAAGTCTACCGTGACTATACTGAGGCATAGGTGGTGCGGGCTTTTGACCAAGTAGTCAGTACCCGTTGAAGCAAAGCGCGTCATTTGACAGACGCGGTAATGATGGTTACCACGCAATCTAATGGAATTGGAGTAGCATCACATGATACCCTTGGACTCTCGCCGCTCATCTGGCCGTAGGGAGGCACTGCTGCAAGCGGCTGCTGAAGTCTTCTTCGAACAGGGTTATTCCGCGACAAGTATCGATGCGATCATCGAACGGGCAGGCGGTTCCAAGAGAAACATCTATACCGAGTTCGGCAGCAAGGAGGGATTGTTCACGGCTATCGTCACGAGCAACGCGGACATCGCATTGTCCAGCCTTTCGCTCGAGGAGACAAGTGGTCGTAGTTTACATGACACGCTCATCTCGTTCGGGCAGCGTCTGATGAAGATCTACATGACGTCGACCGTGGTCGCCGTCTACCGCATAGCCGTAACTGAAGCTAGCCGTTTTCCGGACCTCGCCCGATCCCTTTATGACCAGGGGCCCGGTCGAGCAGCTTCGCAATTGGCTGAGGTGCTAGTGCGCGCGCGCGATCGCGGGGATGTCAAGGTGGATGACTGTGCCGGTGCCGCCGGTCACTTCGTCGCCATGCTCCGGGACAACACACATCTGCAGGTCGTACTTGGACTGCGCGAGCCTCCTTCCGATGAGGAAATCTCGAGAATCGTCATGTCTGCGGTTGATGTTTTTTTGAATGGAATCCGCGCTCGCTAACGTACTGAGTACCGATTTGGCGGCCTTCGTCTACATATGTCGCCGTCTGCACGAGGGTACGCTTGCCATTCGTGCATCACTTCCATTGGATCCATCTGCCAAGCCGTACGAACATGTGTTATATCGAATATGCGGCGCATAATGCTTCCTTAGTCCGCGAGGAGCAGCAGATGATGTCCGTATGGTCGTGCCGCCCCAGCTTTCTGCACCTGGGACTATTCTTCCTCGCGTATGTCCTGGGATGTGGATTTGCCGACGCGCTGGCAATCGTGCCGGAAATTACGGTCGCCATATGGCCACCGGCCGGCGTTTTCATCGCGACCTTAATTCTCACTTCGAAGCAAATTTGGCCCTGTGAAGCTGCTCGGAAAGACCGCGGGAGACACGAGATTGAAACAAACATCAGGGGACGACGACATAGGTTCCGGTAGTGTCGGCGCCATTTGCCAACACACCGGCGTCGAGGTATCAAGTGATTAGCGAGAGCGAATAACAGGTCGCTGGTTCGGATCTCATCAAGGCGGAAGAAACGTTCTACTGCATTAGTCGACAACTTTAGCCGTTCGCTTGGCCTGATGCTTTTGCTCGCTGGTGTTCCCAACTGGCAGCTATGAGATCCGGAGAATCCTTTCCGCCGATGTTGACTGTCGGCTGGGCAAAAGTCACCCCATTTTCCTGGAAGGCTTTCCGGAGCGATGCGTAGGCTGTGCGTTTGATGAAGCTCTGTTGGGCGGTTGGCACGGTGATCATCGCGAAGCTGATCACGATTCCATACTCGGCAAAATCTTCGACACCCTTTAGCTTTAGTGGCTCGAGGAAGAAACGGCCCACTTCCGGGTCCGCGAGCAACGCCTGGCCAATAGCCTTTCCGATCTTGCGAACTTTTTCGAGATCCGTGTCATAAGGAACGGTGACCAGTATTTTGGTCTTGGACCAGTCGCGGCTCATGTTCTCCACGGCCCCCAGCTCTCCAAAGGGAACAGTGAAAATCGGACCTCGATGATGCCTTAGCTTGACAGAGCGGAGGCTGAAACCCTCGACGGTCCCTCGATAATCCTTCGCCTGTATGTATTCGCCGACCCGGAAAGCATCGTCGAACAAATAGAAAAAGCCACTTATAATGTCGCGTACCAGCGCTTGTGATCCAAAGCCTATTGCCACTCCGATAATACCCGCTCCTGCGACAAGCGGCCCGATATCGACGCCGATCTGTCCGAGGATCGTCAGGCCCGAAACGACAAAAATGACGACGGCGAGCACGTTTCGTAGGATCGGGAGTAACGTTTGCAGACGCGTGGAATGCTCAATTTCACCATTTTCGTGCGGTTCAGCCGACGACAGGCTTTGCTGGGCGAGCATTCGATCTATGGCGACCTTGGCGAGGTGCCAGATAATGTCAGCGACGAGAAGCACGAGCGCTCCCCGCACGAGACCGTAAAGGGCGCGATGAACTAGTGGGATATCGTGACCCGGGAAATTGATGTCGGTCTCCCAGACAAACGCGAGCCATGCAAGAGCCAACGCTAGAACGAATGCCCTCCCTCCGCGCACAAGCAAGATCGTCCGGCTGTTTGAAACCGGAATATGAAGCTTTCTACAGGCGACGTCCTGCACGACACGCGTAATCGAGCGCAGGATTGGTGGAAGTAGCGCTGGATATACGCTCAACCAGAAAAACGCGCGCGCATCCAAACACCAAAGGAGCCAAGCGCCCACGGTATAGAGTGATAGCGCCGTGTTCACGGCCGCATCGCGACCTGCCGTGGTCCAGGTCAACCTCATGACGAGCATCAATATCACACAGGAAGCCAGGACCTCGATCGCTGTGATTACGTCCGGATCGATAAGCAGCACGTCGCCTACCATAATTGCGGCGGCGGTAAACAGCGACAAGCCGATCACGGTCTTGAGTTTCCGGCGGACTGGGTAAAGCGCTACATGGTCAACCAAGGCTGAAGCAAAGCGGTAGGCCACGAATAAAAGGAGATATGAGCCAGCAATGAGACGGACGGAGAGCGGAAGATTCACGATAAAATAGAGTGGTGCAATGAGCACCGAGAGGACAAGTGATGGGAGGTATTGCTCCAGTCCATCCCAGTGATTCAGCCGGTTCCGACGTACTGATCGCTCCGCCGCCGCGCCTGCGGCAACCAGCAGGGCGAAGGCAGCGGAGACTGGCAAATAACCATTTTCCGTCACGTCACTTACAAGGATTTCTAGCGCGCGGCGCGCCTCGTGCGGAATGAGGCTAATTGCTAAAAGAACCGCGTGTATCCTGGCCCGCGTACGCTTCTCCCAGCTTACGATACCAACAGCTGCATCTTCGTCAGGTGCGGGAGCGGCTTGAGAGAAAAGGTTTGATGTCGAAGATGTAGGCATCGTCGGCTGCTCAAACGTACTTGCCCGCTCATCATCGAGTTTGGAAATGGTCACCGTGGCCTCAGCGATTGGGTTCGAGCAAAGTATGAGAATGAGTGTTAGCAGCAATTTCATATGGAACTCACGAGCCTGCGCCGTCGGATATGGCGATTGGTGGGTTGCAGGATGATGCATTGCTTTGACGTCATCGCCCATCTGGACGGGCGTAGGGCCTCATCCTCCTAAGGAGTGCGCCACCTCACCAAATTGCTAGGCACGATAGCCCCTATCGGTAGGTCCGTGCTGGGCAACATCGAAAGCGGTAGGGAACCTAGCCTTCCGTATGGTCTGCTTGGGTCGATTGCGAGGTCGATACAAAGCGTCTTTTCCTCTAGGCTTCGGAGCAGTTCCGTATGTAACGAGCCATCACAGTAGATCCGGAGGACAAAATGCTGCAATCAGAGCCAGTCTCGCCTGCAGAGCCTCGGCCGACGCTTTCGGCAAATGCCGCGTATGAAACACACGCTGTCCACGAGCCTATGGCAGCCGTCATCCACGATCTCGGCAATCTAATTCAGGTCGCGACATCCGCTTTCAATATTTTGTCGCGTAGTCGCTGCATTTCTCGCGATAAGCGGGCTTCGCAAATCATTTTGAGCGCTCAGGCGTCGCTGGAACGTGCCGGCGGTCTCGTTCGCCAGTCTCTTCGATCGGCTCGCGGTGGCTATACGCCGATCGATAGTGTTTGTGTGGGAACTTGCTTGTTCGATTTGAAAGCCTTGCTTGAAAAAATCTGGGAGCCCGAAATTCATTTCGAAGTTCAGGCAGAGCCAAACCTGCCTCGCTTGGCATGCAATGTGATTGGTTTCCAGACGGTGCTTTTGAACCTGATTGTCAACGCGCGTGATGCGATGCCGGACGGCGGCACGATACTGCTAGCTGCACGGGCGCTAGTTGCGGCTGGCGTCGCTGGCGTTGAAATCGTAGTCGCCGATGATGGTCTGGGTATGACGCGGGAAACGCTCGAGCGGGCTTTCACACCTTTGTTCACAACACGGTCATCGCGCGACGGCGGCTATGGGCTGTCCGCCGTTAAAACTTTCGTGCAGGCGGCGGATGGCGACATCCAGCTTGAAAGCGAGCCTGGTGTCGGCACACGGATTACTATGACCCTGCCAGCCTACGGGATCACATGATTTCAACCTTGAGTGCAGATAGCTAAAAGTGAGACGGCAACTTGACACTTGCCAAAATGAACGCGGACAAATATAGTCCGCGTTATGGCTCATATGACGGTTGGAGTTGAATACGGTTTGCATTGCCTGATGTGGCTGATGGGATCCCCAGACAAGCCTCTCAGCAGCCGGGATCTCGCTGACTTACAAGGAATTTCTCCCAGTTTTCTGGCGAAAACCTTCCCGAAGCTTGAGCGTGCCGGCATCGTAGCCGCATTTGAGGGGGTGAAGGGGGGGTACCGGCTAGCTAGATCGCCTGATCAGATCAGTGTGCTGGAGGTCGTGGATGCGATCGAGGGAAAAAAACCTCTTTTCGACTGTCAGGAGATTCGCGGTCGCTGTGCGGCCTTTGACGGGAAGCCTCCGCGTTGGGCAACAAAAGGCGTTTGTGCAATCCATGCCGTGATGTTGCGTGCAGAGAAAGCGATGCGCGAGGCTTTGGCAAGTCAGTCTTTAGCCGATATCGCCGAGGAATTTGGCCGTAAGGCGCCTGCAGAATTCTACGAGGACATCGATCGGTGGATAGAAAGCAGAGCCGTTTCAAAAGGCCCCGGCGGATCGACCTTGAATTAGCGCTCCGCGCCAATGGAAGTGCTGCGCGCGAAAGCAATCCGCCTCCAACGAAATGGCATTCTGACTATGGATTTGTGGGGAAGGGTCATGAGTGATTGTCCAGTTTCTGATGATGACAAGAAAGCGATGAACACCCGCCGGAGGGACCGGCAATGACGGCGGCGGCTCTTATCGCCGATAGCCCGCTGGTAATCGTTGTCGATGACGATGCGGACGTTCGGAATTCGTTGCAGGAGTTGATTGAATCCGTCGGTCTGGACGTGATTTGTTTTTCATCGCCACGTGAGCTTCTGACCGCGGCACTTCCTGACCGGCCAGGCTGCCTGGTTCTGGATGTACGAATGCCGGGATCAAGCGGCCTTGACCTCCAGCACCAGCTTTGCGAGCAGGGTAAAACCAAACCGATTGTGTTCCTCACCGGGTACGGCGACATTCCCATGTCAGTGCAGGCGATGAAAGCGGGGGCAGTCGATTTTCTTACCAAACCCGTGCGGGATCAGACCTTGCTCGATGCAGTGGTTGTTGGGATTAAACGAGATGTCGAGCAACGCAAGCTTGCGGTAAATACGCATGAGCACACATCTCGATTTGCGACCTTGACGCCGCGTGAAAAGCAGATCCTCTATGAGGTAGCGCTTGGTCGGCTCAACAAGCAGATTGCTTTTGATCTGGGCATCAGCGAGGCTACCGTCAAGCTCCACCGTAGCAACGTCATGAGGAAGATGCAGACCATTTCGGTGGGGGAACTCATCCGAGTCTGGGACGCCTTGCCGTCCTCGTTACGGGACGCCTCTTCAATACCATTATCTTCCTAATTTTTTCCTGATCACATCAGGCCGGTTGCCGATCGATATCGGTCGGCCCGCGCGCTGGCTATTGTCTCAGTTTATTATAGCAGAAATCCTTCTATAGCTGCCGACCGTGTAAGCCTCCCTGACGTGCCGCGATGCTTCACTCACTATGGTGCGGGATGTTCAATTCATACGAGGTGCGCGACCTCGCCTTTGGGACTATATGACCTCGTCCAAGGCTCGATATGCCGAAGGAGCATTATCGCGCAATCTCCCCTCAGCGAAAACGTTCGATGGGAGAAGCAGATGCGGAACGCGATCAAAACTCTTTTACTCAGCATTGTAATGAGTGTTGCGGCGTGCGCCTTCGGTTTTGCCGGGGATGCTTCACCCAAGCCGACGATCGTGCTCGTACACGGCGCATTCGCAGAATCGTCGAGCTGGAACCACGTCATCGATGAGCTGAACAAGGATGGGTATAAAACCATTGCTACGGCCAACCCGCTACGTGGCGTCGTCAACGATGGCGCAGCTGTCGCAAGTTATCTGCGTTCAGTGCCGGGGCCGGTCATTCTCGTCGGTCATTCCTACGGAGGGCCAGTCATCACCGAGGCTGCGAACGACAGCCCTAACGTCAAGGCGCTCGTCTACGTCGCAGCCTTCGCACCCGACGTAGGAGAATCGAGCAGCAGCCTTTCTTCGAAATTTCCAGGAAGTACGCTGCCAAAGACGCTGAACACCGTTGCATTGCCGGATGGGAACCGGGATCTCTATATCCGACCCGACCTGTTCCACGATCAATTCGCGGCAGACGTTCCCCAGCCGATTTCCGAACAGATGGCGGTCACGCAACGACCGGTTACCGAAGCCGCACTGGCTGAGCCGACGAAGAGAGCATCCTGGAAGCTGCTGCCGTCCTACGCGATCTACGGTGCGCGCGACCTCTGCATTCCGCCAGCGGTCATGAGCTTCATGGCGAAACGCGCCCATGCCCGGAAAACTGTCGTACTCGACGGCGCCTCGCACGCTCTGATTGTGTCGAGGCCGAAGGAAGTGGTCTCGATTATCGAGCAAGCAGCGCGAGAGAGCCAAGAGGCCACGCCTGTCCACGGCTCCAACTGAATATCATTCACACGACTCTAACAAGGAGATCCTACATGAAAATCGTCGTCATCGGAGGCACAGGGCTTATCGGCTCTAAGACCGTCGCAAGGCTTTCCAAGCTGGGACACGACGTCCTCGCCGCCTCGCCGAATTCCGGCGTGAACACCGTTACCGGAGAGGGCTTGGATGAAGCTCTTGCCGGAGCAGAGGTCGTGATTGATCTGGCAAACTCTCCCTCGTTCGAGGAAAAGGCAGCAATGGACTTTTTCGAAGCGGCAGGGCGCAATCTCTTTGCGGCGGAAAAGAAGGCCGGGGTGCGCCATCATGTTGCATTGTCGGTTGTTGGCACCGACCGGATGCAGGCAATGGGCTATTTTCGTGCAAAGCTCCTCCAGGAAGAGCATATCCAGAAATCCGGCATCCCTTTCACGATCGTTCATGCGACCCAGTTCTTCGAGTTTGTCGGTGCTATCGCACAGTCTGCAACCGAGGGCTCGATCGTTCGGGCACCGACAGGCGCATTCCAGCCCATCGCGGCTGACAACGTAGCGGACGCGATGGCAAAGGTCGCGGTCGGCCAACCGATGAACTCCATCACCGAGATCGCCGGCCCGGACCGCGGACCGATGAACGAGTTCATTGCGCTGTATCTGAAGGCGACAAACGATCCACGCACTGTCACGGCTGATCCGACGGCCCGCTACTTCGAAGTCGAGATCGACGACCGGACGCTGGTACCGGATGCCGGCGCTCATCTCGGCGATATCCGCTTCGAGGACTGGCTGAAATCTAACTCGGCACAGCAAAAGTAAGTGGCTCTGTCTCAGGTCCGCTTGGCACCGAAATCGTCCAGACGGACTTCTCACGAATAAGGAAACTGACCATGTTGAAACTGCTCATCTGCGCGAGTGCATGCGTGCTGTCGTTGGCCGCATCTGTTGCAGCCCATGACGCTGTAGGCGAGGATGTGAAGGTCGTATATGACCAACCGCTTCCGAATGTTCCGGGAAAAAGCTTGAAGGGTGTGCTCGTCGAATATGCACCCGGTGGCTCCTCTCCAGCACACACCCATCCGGACTCGGCTTTCATCTATGCGACTGTCCTGGAAGGTGCGATCACCAGCCAGGTCAACGGCGGGCCCGTCACAGTCTACCATGCGGGCGAGAACTTTTCTGAATACCCGGGCGATCACCACGCGGTTAGCGAAAACGCAAGCAAGACCGAACGTGCGCGTCTTCTGGCGGTCTTCGTGGTCGATACGTCCGAAACCAATCTCACGAACTACGAGAAGTAAGTTTGCCAACAATCCGTCCGCGCGGCGCAGCCCGCGGGCGATTTCGGTGATTGTCCCGCATTGAGCACGACGATCGCCGGCTAACCGGAGTGGTGCTGCCGCCGCGCCACTCCGGTTGACATTTCGCAATAGAAGACGGATCCGGCAGCTGCGCGGTCTCGTCAGGAGAATGCGATGCGCATCGAAAAACTCTACCCGATGATCTCGGCTCGCTTGAAGATTATAGATGTAGCGGCCACGGTGCATAACGCCGCTGCAACTCTCACCATTCCCGGCATCGGGCTCGCGATTGTCTGCTCACCCGATGGCAGAGCAAAGGGTGTGCTCAGCAAATCCGATCTCATCCGTCACATTGCCGATCACGGACGGTCGAACTCGGTCGAAGAGCTCATGAGCCCCAAAATCATTGCCTGTCATCCGGCGGATGATCTGCAGGCGGCCTGGCAAGTCATGATCAGTAATCGCCTCCAAAACATGCCGGTTCTCAGCGCCGAGGCTAAACCTCTCGGAGTACTCGATATGCGGGATGTTCTGAAAGTGCTCTACGAACAAGAGCAGCTGCAGGAGAAAATGATGGAGAATTATATCGCCGGGATCGGCTACTGACGGCTCCTTTGCCAGTGTAGCGCCCCGGATTTAACACAAGCACGACACCCATTCAGCAATCCACTACAGGTTCGGGGAAAAATCGATATGCCACAAGTTCAATATGGTGATCTGGCCAGCGATCCTGTTGCATGGCTTATCATTCTCGGCATTGCCGGAATGATCGTCTGGAAGCTTATTGGTCCGGCCCGCTCGAACCTGCGGCTCGTCGTGCAAATCGTATTTTTCGGCGCCATGACATCGGTCCTTGTTTTCGGGCGGATCCCGCTTGGTCAATCAGGTGGTTTTCAATCGGGTGATGAGCATACGTTTTTCGTCATTCTTGGGCAGATGCTATGGTGGTTGCACCTCTCCTGGGCCGTCATCGGATTTGTGCGCATTTATCTCGTGCTCGAAGGCCGGCCGCGTGAAGCGCGGCTTCTCCAAGACATTGTTGTCGGCGGCGTCTATTTGTGCGTCACGCTATCGGCTCTCGCATTCGTATTTCGGTTGCCGGTTGGAACCTTGATCGCGACCTCCGGTGTAATTGCCATCGCGCTCGGGCTTGCTCTGCAAAACACTTTGGGCGACGTTTTCTCCGGCATCGCTCTAACGCTTGGTCGCACATTTGCACTCGGAGACTGGATACGCCTTAACGACGGCATGGAGGGGCGAGTGGTCGCCAGCACGTGGCGCTCGACACAAATATTGACGATAGCCAATAATGTCGTCGTTTTGCCGAATAGTGCACTGGCCAAGCTCGGCCTCACTAATGTCAGCCGGCCGACAGAGACGCATCTTCTGCAATTGAATGTGAGGATCAAGCCGACAAGAACACCCTCGGCGATCGAGGCTGTACTTAACACTGCTCTGGCCGGCTGCAACTTGATTATCAAAGATCCGGCGCCGATGGTCGCCCTGAAAAGTATCGATGCCAATGCCGTCGACGCGGACATCTATGCACGTGTTAAGGATCCTATGCGGATGGCAAAAGCTCGAAACGAGATCATCGATCTGCTTCATCGGCATTGTAGGGCGGCCGGCCTGCAACTCGCACCGTCCGCGTCTTCTTTGCTTTTCGCGGATACAACAAGCGGAGCCGATCCGCACCAGCCCGCCGAAGAGCGGTTCATCGAGCTCATCGACCAAAATACAATATTCGCAACACTCGCCAGGGCAGACAAGGATCTGCTTGCCCAGTCTGTCAGATCGCGGGTCTTTGCACAGGGCGCCTCGATAATGCCCCAGGGCAAGCAACCTTCCTCGATTTTCGTGATTGATTCCGGTGTCGTCGCGGTGATGCATGATGGATTGGAGCAAAGACGCCTTTCACCGGGTGATTTCTATGGCGACGCGAGCTTGTCATCATCACTAAAGGACTGCAGCCTTACGGCTATATCCGCCGTGAAAATATGGGAGATTAGTCGCGATGATCTCTCAGATCTGTTCAGAAGCCGGCCTGAACTGGCCAACGAGATTGCTGCAAGGCTGGTGATGCATGAGGAAGAAGCCCGGCGCGTCGCTCATGCAGATGCGAAAGATGATCATACGCCGCACGCTCTTCTGAGATCGATCCGTACAATCTTCACCAACTAATCAAAACCTAGCCTTCGGAACAGGTTCGCCATCGATTTTTTCAAGCTATCATTTCCCTCTAGCCGTTGAACACTGATCAAGTCCGATTGTCACCGGACCTTGATGTTCTGGCTGAAGGGGAGCGTTGGTCTTGGATATTGGTGGGCCCTTGAACGACGGTACATTGTCTCGGCGGATGGTCGAGGCAATAAAGCCTTTCCTGTCCCGATCACCGGATGCACGGTATCTAGGATTATTCTTTTTCGCCTATCTCCTTGGCTGTGGGTTTGCTCAAATGCTGGCGGTCGTGCCAGGCACGGGCATCTCAGTATGGCCGCCCGGCGGCCTCTTTATCGCAACACTCCTGTTTGCGGGGAAAGGTACGTGGCCGTGGTGGATTGTATCGGGCGCAGGCGCCGAACTCGCTGCGAACGCTTTGTGGTTTCATAGCCCGTTTGTCGCTGCAGCTGTGATGTACATAGGCAACGCGCTGGCGGCGATGAGCGGGGCCTGGATTGTGCATCGCGTCGCCGGGCGAGGCCACCGATTTGAGACGTTGAAGGAGGTCGTGACCCTTATCGTTTTCGGAGGAGGGGTGGCGCCGATCATCAGCGCGACGGTTGGAAGCGCAGCTCTTGCATGGTTCGACATTCAGTCGCAATCTTTTACTACGGCTTGGCCGCTTTGGTGGATTGGAGACGCGACCGGAGTGCTGATCGTTGCTCCGCTTGCGCTGGTGGTTTTTCAGAGCTGGCGAGATGCCAACCGGATTTCGATCCAACGTCTGATAGAAGCTGGTGCGCTGTGCCTCGTTCTTCTCGCTCTCGCCGCATTGACACTGAGCGGCTATCTTCCATTCGCCTACATCATCATGCCGCCCTTGCTCTGGGCTGCAGTCCGCTTCGAATTCAAAGGCGCCGCCGTGGCACTCGCCATACTCGCGGTGTTCACGGTTCTATTCACCGTATCGAACAGCGACCAGGTCATCGACGATCAACTGACGGAGAAGCATCGGCAGGTCATGCTCCAGCTCTTCCTGGCGATTTCAGCCTTTTCGGCACTCGTGGTCGCCGCCGTTTCAAGAGAGCATCAGCTCGCTTTACGCACATTAGAGGACAGCGTCGAAACGTTTCGGAACCGGGAGCGGGAGTTCTCACAGCTTGTCAACATGGTGCCGAGTTACTTGTGGCGACTAAGTGCGGAAGGTGATCCGGTATTCTTCAGCCAACGGGTCGTCGATTTCTTCGGACTGGACGTCGGTGACTATGACACTTCGGAGAAAAAGGGGCTTTCTGCATTTATCGAAGCCTTGGTCCACCCTGAAGACGCGGAAGCTTTCGCCGCGACTCTTCAGCACTCGTTTAAAACTGGCGACCCATTTTCCTTAAAATACCGCCTCCGCGGGAAGGATGGCATTTATCGTTGGGTCGCAGGACGGGCGGAAGCGCTTCGCGGCGACGACGGCAAGATTATCCAGTGGTACGGGCTATCCCAGGACATCGAAGATCAGGTTCGATCGGATAAGGCGCTTCACCAAAGCAAGCAACAGTTGGAGCAAATGCTAGAGGCTGTTCCGTTCAACGTATTGAGCTTCTCGCCTTCAGGTCGAATGACCTATGCGAGCCAACGGTACTTGAGTCAGGCAGGGACGCCGTCTCCTCATGTCAAAGACTTTGATGCCCTGGCCCGGGAAGTCGTTCATCCAGACGACCTTCCTGTCATGTTCGCCAAGGCCAAGCACGGGTTTGTAACTGGTGAGCCGTTCATCAACCGTTTTCGCCGGATATTGACGGATGGAAGCTACCGCTGGATCGAGGCGCGGGCGCAACCGTTGAAAGGAAAAGATGGCGCAATCGTTCAATGGTATATTGCGTCGATCGATATTGAGGAAGAGATGAAGGCCCAGGAGGCGCTACGCGAGCGAGAACGCTTCCTATGGCAGTTGGTGGAAACATTACCCGCGATGATCGATTGTGCGGGGCCGGACGGAGAGCCGCTCTACCGCAGCCAACAGCTTAGAGAGTTCTTGGGTTACAATCTCGATGCGCTGGATGGCAGCGGGAAAACCCGCCTCGATGGAACTCTCGATTCAGGTGTGCATCCTGACGATGTCGCTGGCGTCAAGGAACAATATCATCATTGCCTGACGACGGGCGAGCCATATGCCCGGCGACATCGGCTGCGACGACATGATGGAGAATATCGGTGGGTAGAGACCCGAGCAGCTCCGATGCGGAACGATGCGGGAGACATCGTCCAATGGAATGTGATTTGCCTCGACATCGACGGAGAGGTCTGGGCCCAGGAAAACCTCCGCATGGCGCAGGACAGCTTGGCGCGCGCCAGCCAGGCTGCAAGTCTTGCGGAGTTGTCTGCGTCTATCGCGCATGAGGTCAATCAGCCACTGGCTGCAGTGATGAACTATTCGAATGCCTGCCAGCGCTGGATGACGATGGACCCGCCGAACATCGAAAGAGCAAAAAAAACGGTCGATCGCATCATTCACAGCGCTAACTCGGCCGCCGATGTGGTCAGCCGTATCCGCGCTCTGTTCAAGCAGGATAGAGATACGCGAGACAGCACTTCCCTCGACAAGATTATCTTCGAAATTCGAGATCTTTTGGCCTCCGAAGCTTCGCGTCGCGGTATACGTATTGAGATCGATCTAGAAGTCGGCCTGATACTTGCCCCCTTCGACCGCGTCCAAATCCAGCAGGTCGTCATGAACCTCGTCCGTAATGCAATGGATGCAATGACCTCCGTGTCGAATAGAAAAACAGTGACGGTGAAGGTTCGGCGAAACGCGGATTTGGTTCAAGTGTCCGTCAGCGATTGCGGTCGAGGCGTTCAATTTCCAACCAAGATCTTCGAACCCTTTTTCACGACCAAGGACCAAGGGATGGGGATGGGTCTTTCGATCTCTCGTTCGATTGTCGAAGCACACGGCGGCCAATTGTGGACTGAAAAAAATGAACCCCAGGGCGCGATCTTCATTTTCACCTTGCGAGCCGCACTGGATCCCATCGGTTAACTGCAAGCGTTCAGTGCGTTCTTATTGCTCGCCCCGAACCTTGCATCGCAAACAGTTTCAATTGGATAGCAGACCGGTCGATAGCGAATACGGGGCATGCCGCGGTCTATGGAGGAGAATATGAACCAACGCGCGGCAGTGATTGCAGTTGTCGATGATGATCCACAAGTGCTTGAGTCTCTCCAAGAGCTCCTGGAATCAGCCGGGTTTACCCCACGGACCTTCTCGTCTGCCGCTGCGTTTCTGGCTGCCGGTCTTAACGAGATCAACGTTCTGATCACCGATATCGGCATGCCGGATATGGACGGTTTCGAATTGCAGGCCTGTGTCGAGGAAAAACATCCTCACATTTCAATATTTCTAATAAGCGGCAGGCACGAGAAGTCGGATCGAAAATCATCCCGCGCTGAGAAGATCTTGCGAAAGCCCTTCGATGGTCACGCCTTGCTGGAGTCGATCCGAAGAGCGCTGGCAACGCATAGCTAAATCCTGGCGAGAGTGCCCTCAGCTCACCGCGCACTGGCACTTACGGTGATAGTCTAAGCGGAATGCATACTCGCTATAGCCCAATGGCTAGGCCGCCCTCGTAGAGGGCCTAATCGACCGCCGGCGGGCACGAACCTACAATCTGATGCGCAGGCTCGTCATCCCGGATGCTCAGACATCGCAATACGGGAGCACTCCACGACGAAGCACTGTGAAAATTCCACGTATTCTAGATCAATAGGAGACAAGCATGAGCGCAGTTAACGCTTTACGCGCCGATCAAGTTAGAACGGAAGAACTCGTTCCGTCGCGTTACGCCGTTCAGATCGGTGAGATCGAAGTGCTGGTCATCAGCGACGGCGTTCTTCCGCTTCCCACAAAGATGCTGGGGCACAATGCGCAAGCGTCCGAGCGTGCGGCCTGGCTTGGCGAAATGTTCCTGCCCCAGGACGCGTTCGACTGGTCGTTGAACGTCGTTCTCGTCCGCCACGGCGAGCAGACGATACTCATCGACGTCGGTCTTGGACTTGACCCGGATCTGAACCTGCCGAGGGCCGGGCAGGTGGTCAGGCGGCTCGAAGCGGCCGGTGTCGATCTCGGATCCGTCACCGACATCATCATCACTCATATGCACATGGATCATGTCGGCGGGCTCCTCGTGGAAGGTGTCAAGGAACGGCTGCGTTCCGATCTTCGAATTCACGTTGCGGCTGCCGAACTCAACTTCTGGGAAAATCCGGACTTCACGCATGTGAATATGCCGCAGGGGTTTCCTGCCGCACTCCGCGCCGCAGCCAAGAAGTTCGCTGCAGAATATCGAGACCTCATCAACTCGTTCGAAGATGAGTATGAAGTCGCACCGGGGATCGTCATTTACCGTACAGGCGGACACACGCCAGGGCACAGTGTCGTGCGTCTTTCATCGGGCGGCGACCGGCTGACATTCGCTGGCGATGCGATCTTCGCGGTCGGTTTTGATCATCCCGACTGGTACAATGGCTTCGAGCACGACCCGGAGGAGGCCGCCCGGGTCCGGTTGAAGCTTCTGAGGGAGCTGGCCGACACCGGCGAACAGCTGGTTGCGACGCACTTGCCTTTTCCATCGGTTGGCCGAGTGGCGACAGACGGCGAAGCCTTCCGTTGGGTCCCCGTCTTCTGGGATTACTGATCCAACAGCTTTAAAGCTTGGTGCCGTATGCGATTGGTCGAAGACCTCATCGCATACGGCACTTCCTATTCGGTCAGTCGCTTAGTGAACATTCGGTGTTTGCCCCGCAGACGTGCGATGTCTGTGGCGACCTTTCCGATTGCCAGTCGATCGCAACGTTCGATGGCACAGGTTTTCACAAGAAAGATCCAAGCCCGTGCGTGAGAGCGCATCGGCAATTGGATTCCGCTCAATTTCAATGGAAACAGAACAATGCAGCATCTCAAGAACAAAATTGCCGTCATAACCGGCGGCAATAGCGGGATCGGCAAAGCCACTGCTCAACTCTTTGCCGATGAAGGCGCGCAAGTCATCATCACTGGCCGGCGGGCGGATATAGTCGCCCGGGCAGTCGACGAAATTGGTCGCGGAGCTGTGGGTTTCGTCGGTGATACCGCCGATCTGGAGCATCACCAGAAACTGGCCGAAATGATTGCCGAGAAATTCGGTAAGTTTGATGTTTACATGGCCAATGCCGGCGTCATCACTCTCACGGCCTCCAGCACGGTGACGCCGGAAGAATATGACAAGCACTTCGCCATCAACACGCGGGGTGTCTTCTTCGGAGTGCAGGCGATGGCGCCGTTGATCCGGGATGGCGGCAATATCATCGTCACAAGTTCGCTCGCCGCAACAAAGGTACTGCCTGATCACAGTGTCTATGCGGGATCCAAGGCGGCGGTTTCTGCCTTCGCTCGAAATTGGGCAATCGAGCTGAAACCACGGAAAATCAGGGTCAACATATTGAGCCCCGGACCTGTTGAGACCGCAATTTTGGGCAAGCTCGGCGTTTCTGAAGACCAGCTCCCGGACTTTGAGCAGCATATGGCGTCGCTTATCCCGGCCGGGCGCATGGGTCGGCCAGAGGAGCTTGCGCGCGCGGCGCTGTTTCTTGCATCTGATGCTGGAAGTTTCGTCAATGGGATCGAGCTTCACGTTGACGGCGGCATGACGCTGGTCTGAGATCTATCAGAAGGCGTCACAGGGCAGCCCTTCGCCATTCGCTGGGTGTCATGCCTGTATGACGTTTGAATGCGAGGCTGAAAGCCGTCAGCGTCGCGTAACCCTGTCGTTCTGCAATCTCGGTTACCTGTAAACGCGGATCGCGAAGCATCGCCATCGCTTGCTCCATCCGCCGTTGACGTAGCCATTCATGTGGGCTGACACCTGTACTTTTCTTGAAGGCCCGGCAGAAATGAAAACGCGAGAGGTTCGCTCCGCCTGCGAGCGCCCCAAGCGAGACGTCTTTATCATCGTCCGAGGAGAGCCGTTCGAGGCTCATTCGCAAGACGTATGGAGAAAGCCCCCCCGAGATGTTCCTGAAGGAATCAGCGATATCTCGGTGGGCTTTGACGACGTGAATTGCAATCAACGTCGTTAGCTGCTGACGATATAGATTTTCCAGATATGCCGGTTCAACTGAAGGCTCAATCGACCTCTCGAGAAGCGTTGCCAGTAAGCTGTCGGGTCGCGCCGTACTTTCCATCAGGGAGGTCGTGGGGCCAGGACATTCCTTGGCGATCTGCTCGAGCAGTTCGGGCGCCATGTAAGCCTGCACAATATCCATCGGGCCATGTATGTCCCAGCGTGAGCTGGATCCGGCTGGTATGAAAGTTATTGTGCCCCGCCGCCCCACGGATGAGTGGTGGTCCCGCCCAGATTTGCGCTCAAGACGCTGCATCGCGCCGAGATATGTCATCACGACATGGTCGGACATCGGTTTCACGACATCATGGAACGGTTGATGTTTCCAGCGGGCAAGCCGGGTTTCGAAGGGATCGTGCACGCTAAAGGATGTCAACGGCGCGGTTCGCAGGACGCGTTCCATTTCGACGTCTGCCTGAACTGGCGGCGCAGGTTGATCGGGAGCGTCCATTGCGTCCTCTTCAAGGACGCTCTTTTCAATATCGGACGTGTATTTCTTGGTCGTCGTGTGAGCCACGAGTGTATCCTTCCTTCGGCTCTTTGTTGGAGACGTAGAAGGATGATATGCAACAGGAGGCGCAGAAGGTATCAGTCGTTGGATTATATCATCTAAGCTGTTGTTCGTAGCGACTTAACGACTTCGTATAGCATCCCCGTCAATAGTGAAGGCGCTCAAACCGAATGGTAGGTCGATTAGCTTTCATCGCTATGATACCAGACTTTTTCATAGGATTAAGTCAATGAGAGTAGAGAAGGCGGCACGGGTCATGCGCCGCCTCCCGGCGCTGCTCAGCCTCTAACGAAAGCAAGCAGGTCTTCGTTGATTACATCGGCGTGCGTCGTGCACATTCCGTGCGGCAGGCCTGCGTATGTCTTGAGTGTGGAGTGCTTGAGTAGCTTGGCGGAGAGGGGTGCAGAGTCGGCGATCGGAACGATCTGGTCGTCATCACCGTGTAAGACAAGTGTCGGCACAGTGATAATTTTCAGATCTTCCGTGAAATCGGTTTCCGAAAACGCCTTGATGCCGAGATAGTGTGCATTGGCAGCGCCCATCATTGCCTGCCGCCACCAGTTATGAATGATCGCATCGACCGGTTTAACGCCATCCCGATTGAATCCATAGAATGGGCCGCTCGGCAGATCGAAATAGAACTGGGATCGGTTGGCGGCAAGCTGGGTACGAAGATCATCGAAAGCCTCAATCGGGAGCCCGCCAGGGTTATTCACCGTCTTGACCATGATCGGAGGTACAGCACCGATAAGAGCCAGCTTCGCGACTCGCCCATGGGGTTCACCATGTCTGGCGACGTAGTGGGTGGCCTCGCCTCCGCCCGTGGAGTGACCGATGTGGATCGCGTCTCGAAGATCCAGATGTTTTGCGACGGCGGCGAAGTCTGCTGCGTAGTGCTCCATGTCATGACCGTCGCTGGGTTGGCCTGAACGCCCGTGACCGCGGCGGTCATGCGCAATCACGCGATAACCTTTGCCGAGGAAGAACAACATCTGAGCGTCCCAGTCGTCCGATGATAGTGGCCACCCATGGTGAAAGACGATCGCCTGAGCATCTCTCGGCCCCCAGTCTTTGTAGAAAATCTCAATGCCATCGGTGGTGGTCACGTAATTGATATTTTCGCTCGCACTACTGGTGCTCATACCCCTTTTCTCGTTTGTTTTTGCAGAAGCGCTCAATGGCGCTGCTGCAAGAATTGGCGCAGAGAGGCCGGCAACCAAGAAGCCACGGCGGAACGGCATCGCCGGCGCGGGGAGGCGGTTATTGATAAAGGGGCGAGTCGAGGAAAAGCTCTCAATCATATTTATCTCCGTTGTGAGCCATTAACGGAAGTAGTTTTACTGAAATCGATCAGCGCGAGACCTTGCGGAGTTGCTATAAGTATCGCGTGATTGCCAATTTCGAACACGTGCAAAGAGTGAGCGGCAGCTCATGAGGCTATCTCTCGGCACTTCGGGAGCAATCTATAATGGGAGGACCTTGCTCTATCCGCACCAGGTAGAATTGCTCGTGCGGGAAGGGCCACAACACCCGAAACAGGTTGAGCAAGAAGGATCTTGAATACGTGTAGCGCCCTTGTGGCTCGCCTCTAAAAAAGAAACGCCGCCCTGGATACCCCCAGGGCGGCAAAGAGAGGTCAGTGTCTATTTACCTTAGTAGTCCCAGGGCGCCGGCACCCAGCGGTAGAGCTTTTCAGATGGCGCCACTCGTCCCAGCGACGGGAACGGTAGGTGTGTAGAGACAAGCCAAGAACCCGTCCCTGCCAGTTCTTCCATGAGCCGAAGTCGAACGTTCGTAGCCTCTTCGGGGTCGTGTTCGAAACCATTGTGCCACTCCGGATGATCGAAAGACACGGGAAATAATGCATCCCCGCCAAACATCAGTCTTTCGCCTTTGGAAGAGATGCGAACCACACTGTGACCGGGCGTGTGGCCTCCCGTCTTTGAAACGGTCACGCCTGGTGCAATCTCAACCTCTTGCTCGAATGTCATAAGGTTATCTGCATAGACGGAAAGGAATTCTTTTGAGGCACCACGAGCGAGTTCTGCAAGATCCGGAGGCATCGCTGTGCGCGAAAAATCCGGGGCATTCCAAAAAGCAGCCTCGGCTGCAGAGAGATGAACACGAACGCCACTTGGTAGACGGTCCTTGACGCCCCGTACGAGAAGCCCTCCCACATGATCAAAATGCATGTGGGTCAGCACAACGTCTGTTATCGACTCAAGGCTGACACCCGCTGCTTCAAGTCGCGTTGTGAAATGGCCGGCACGAGGAAAGTTCGGGTACTCCTCTCCCAGTCCACTATCGATGAGAATCGTTTGGTCGCCACTGCGGACTACGACAGCGTTCAACGCCCAGTCGAAAGCGTCGTGATCAAGGAAGCGCTCATCAAGCCAGGCGTTGCGTGATCCTGCATCAGCATTAGTTGCCATTGACTCAGCGGGGGGCGTCAAAATGCCATCACTTATGATGATCACTTCAATGTCACCGATGTTGATGACATAGCGAGACGGGACCAATTCGTCCCGCAATGATTTGATACTTCCGGTCAATTCCAGATTCATTGTTTGCTCCGTTAACGAGTGATGGATTCGGCGGCAAGGAGACAGTCAATGTCGCCAGCCGCAATCTTTCTAAACTCGGCGGGGCAGCGTTTGAGCTCTACGTGAGTATCAGCGCCTACGACGAAAGCTGTATACAGCTCGAACATAGGCGACATATGGGACGCTTTAGGTATGCGGCGAACACTGGTCGAACTGGAGCGCATCGAACGGGGCGCTCGATGTGGAAGACGGGGTACAGCCGCACAGGATCATCTTCAGCGGACAAAGACGTCAGCCGGTGGGGGAGGATTGACGGAACCTCCAGCTGACTACGGTCGCGAACGAATATGGCGAACTTGCTATCTCTGGCGACGCTCCATCGTAGCCCTAACGATCTTACGTTTCGATAACGCCTTATCGTCGAAGGACTCGAGCGGACCTGTATTGGTCTGGACTTCCCAAAAGCGGAACCTGCTTGGAAGGCGGCGATAGGCAAACCTTGCAGAGCTTTTGGCCCACTCCTGCGGCCAAAAATCTTGCAGCCTAGCAGTTCGCCCGGGGCCAGTTTTATAGGCTTTGGCTGCAAGTCTGGGCGGTGGATATCAATGCAGAAACAAGGGACGCGGAAACACAGCTAACGCGCGCCTGGCGCGGCATGAGCCAGGTTCGCGTCAGCGGCGATGTTATTGGTTTAGGCCTTCTGCCTTCATTGCCACGCTAATATTCAAGCGCGATTTCAACCTTTCGCGATAGTCGACGAGATGGGGTTCCAAGCTTAGCGAATAGCGCTCTGCCCACAATAGCATCACGAAAAGGTAGAAGTCCGCAACGGTGGGCTTCTCGCCGAACAGAAACGCTCCCTTGAAGCTTTCCGACAAAAAGCCAAATCGGGGGACTAGGGCAGCTTTTGCACGAGCGATCTCGTCTGCGCTTCGATGTGACCAGAGAGACTCAAACCCCTGATGCAACTCCGAAGAGATGAAAGCCAGCACTTCGAGCAAGCGTGTGCGACCGAGATTGCCCTCGACGCCGAGCTCGGGGTAGCTCGACGCTATCCAGTCCAGTATCGCGACGTTTTCGCTGATAATATCTCCGTTGTCCAAGACGAGTGCTGGCACATATCCTTTCGGGTTGATCTTCGTGAAATCGTCACCAGAGGAAGTGATTTTTGTCTGCAAGTCGACACTTTCGATCTCGAACACGGCACCTGCTTCTCTGAGAGCGATATGATCCGAAAGGCTGCATGCGCCTGGATAGTAGTAAAGTCTCAAGGGACCCTCCTATTTGTTATGTGCAAAAGCGACCACTAAGACTGCTGGTCGATTTCACGCAGCAAATTAAGGTGCCCGCCGGATCCGGAAAATCAGACTAGGGGATAGCCTGGTCCAGCGGGTTCCCGCCCTGAGTACACCAATCGGAGATGGTCTATAGCGCGGTGGAGTAGGCTTTCCTCTGATTGAAAGCTTGAAGCGCTGTTAATCGCGGGTCGTAGGTTCTGTACCTATCAAGGCGAAGAAACGCACGGCGTTCTCGTCGCCAGCTAGCGGATGTAATGGATGACGATTACAAAATGCACCACGGCCAACGGGAAACAGCTTTGCCTATTTTCTCTTGGGTGGAACCCAACGTGATCTCCAATATGGAGAAGACGCCTGACATCGTGTAGATATTGCAAATCATCGCAGGCCGACGGTCGTTGGTGTCGCGTTCCGCAAGCTTTTTGAACTGACTCATGAAACAACCAAAGCGCAATTTTGTCATCGAATACAAGTCTGGCCGGCGTAGGTCGGTGACTACGCAAGCCAATTCCATCTGGGGTAATCTCGATCTCAAGTCCGTTGCTAGAGCGGTTGAGACGGATCTGCCAGGACAATCGCTCGGAATTGACGGTCCAGCCAAAGATGCAGTTTTTTCAATGCACTCGGAACAGCACATCGTCGCTGAGACCAATGCTGCGAAGGAGATCATCTCGCCACGAGATGGTGAACTAGCCGTCGAGAGTATCGATCTCGGAGCGCCCGTTGACAATGATGCGCAGATCGATGCCGAAGCAGCGGTCGGCGCTACCGACGTAAGAAGTTTAGCCGAGGGTGATGCAACGGGAGAGCCTGCTAGAGCAAAACCAAGTGGTGCCAAGCATAAACTCCGCCGCGTTCGACAAGCGGGCGCTGGCGCAGGCCGTAAACCGGTTAAGCCGATGTTGGCGAAGCCGAAGCCAGCTTCATTTTCTGAAGTCGATGAGGAGTTGGCAGATCTCTTTCAGCTTGAGGAAGAGAACCGCCAGTTGAGACGCTTACTGGTTACGAAATTACGCGAAGAAAATGCCTGGCTAAGCGAACGGCTTCAACGCCGTTGATCCGCAGTCGCACCGTGTCCGGTTATCTTGCATCAAACCTGGCGAGCATCTCGCGCAGTTGCGCGTTCTGCGCGGAAAGCTTTTCGGCAAGCTGGCGCCGCAAAGCATAGACCTCCGCATCGAGATCGGCCATCTCATTGATAAGCGATTTCGGGACGGCGGACGCGTTGTCCTCCACTTGGCTCAATGGTGCCGATTGCTTCAAAACCGGTCGGGCCGTTTTCCGGCGCTTGAGTTCCGGTATGGCTACTGGCTTGGGCAAAGCATCTGCGGTCGGCGTCTGTTCTTGTGCAGCGACATTTTCCTTGATCTCAGTCGGTGCATCTATGAGTGCTGCATCTTTGGCATCCGCAGAATTGGCAGAGCCTTCATCCCCGGCCGGTGCAGATGCGTCTTCGGAAATCTGAATGGGCTCGAAGCTGGCGTCCGAACTGGGGCGAGCGGCATCGACTTGTTCTTTCGCAGCGATCTCAATGGATTGCTCCGCGGGCTTCACTTCGATCTCTGGATGTGCTTCTGCGGTCGCCGGTTGATGTTCGAGAGCGATGGGTTCAGGGGAAGCTGCAGGATTATCTTCCCGATTATCCACCTTCGGGTTGCGCGACACCAGGTCAGCAACAAATCTCCATGGTGTTCTCATCGCATTCGCCCTCGGCATGGCGACAGGATACTGCCGCAGTCATTCAGATTGTCCAGGCCATTCGGGCCTGGCGATTTCGCGTATGTGTTGACGGTGTCAAGCGTCAAGCCTTGCCGAGGCGGTTGCGCAGATCGGCATTCTCAGAACGCAGCTTGTCGGAAAGCTCCTTACGCAGCTGTTTGTTCTCTTCCTCAAGCTTGATGAGGTCGGCGATGTCGTCGACGGGAGCAACGGGGGCCGTAGCTGCCTTCGCTCGCGGCATGCGGGTGGCGACCTTCTTCGGCTCGGTAACAGTCTTGTCGGCCTTGACTGGAGCAGTCTTCGAACCGCGTTTTGCACGCGTCTTCTTGACTGGTTGTTCGGCAGGTGACGCGGCGATTTCCGAGGTGGCGATTTCGGCGACAGCCTTTGTAGCGCGAGGTTTGCGTGTCTTCTTTTCAGCGGCTGCGACGGCCGGCGCTTCGGTCGTGGCAGTGGTCTCAGTCATCGTCTCGTCGGCCATCGGGTTCTCCTCTGTCAGGCGCAAAAGCATGTGTTCCGCCATTACGTGAAGTCAATCCGCAGGTATAGCCATTGGTGGGAAATAAGCGCGTAAACCGGCGCAAAGTACCGATTAGTCATTCATTCGATGACGCGGAGCCGATCCTTGCAGCGATTTAACTGCGGGTCGTAAGTTCGCGCCCACTCAAGACCGCCATCATGGACTCGGTCTTTCCGCCGGGAAAAGGATCCGAAGTACATGGCAGAGACGCCTCTCCAATGAAGTATCGCCCTATTTCCCGCAGCCTGCAGCTTGCCTACAGCCATCCTGCTTTCTTGAAACGTGCATAGAGGATAGCACATATGGCCGCGATCACGGCGAGGACCACATAGTAGCCGTACTGTGTTGCGAGTTCAGGCATGTGCTCGAAATTCATGCCGTAGATGCCGGCAATTGCGGTCGGCACGGCGAGAATAGCGGCCCACGCGGCAAGCTGGCGAGTAATTGTCCCCTGCCGCTGCTGTTCAAGAAGATTGGACGCTTCGAACACCGAGGTTATGACGTCACGAAGCCCGCCGACAACGTTTTCGACCCGTCTGACATGATCGTGGACGTCGCGAAAAAAGGGCTTGGCGTTCTCGTCCACGCACGGAAGATCGAGATGGGTGACCTTCCCGCGTTTTTCGAACCGGTCGTTCACTCCTGTTTCCGAGATATCAATGACAGTCGTTGCATCCTACATCTACCGGAACGGCAAGCGGACCGAGGAAGTGCTGCTCGCCCAGCAAAGCTTTGAAGCTCGCGACGGCGAGTTCGTCTGGATCGGCATTGCCGAGCCGACAGCCGATGAGATGGAAAGTCTCCGGGCCATGTTCGGCCTTCATCCGCTTGCCGTAGAAGACGCTTTAAATGGCAGGCAGGTCCCGAAGATCGACATCTATGGCGACCAGCTGTTTGTCGTCATCAAGACGGCACATCTGGAGGGCGACAAGATCGCCTAGGGGGAGACTTGCATCTTTGTCGGAAAGCATCACCTGATTTCCGTTAGACATGGCTCGGCTAAAAGCACGTGCTGATCTCGTTTCTGGAGCGCGAGCAGATCCGGCGGATCTTCCGGATGAGGCGCCAAGTGATCAAGTTGCAGCGGGTGCTCGGGCCACTGTCCGAAGTGGTCGGAAAACCTCTTATCGTACGATAGTCTGCGTCGAGGCCGCCATATAGATGCTGAACTGCCCGCTAATATCGACTAACTTGAGGCGTTGCGAAATCGGATTGCCGATCAGCGTAAGCAGCCGAGAAGAAAAATACTGCACGCATGATCTTGCATGCCTCATCCCTTCGAACCCAACCACTCCTCAATCTAAGACCTCATTCCATCGGGTTCCTGCCGATTTTCCCGGTTGTTGCGAAGGACCTTGCCGTGAGCTGGACTGCTCTCTCCTTAAATTCTCGTTCAAGCATCCCGTGGTATCATTAGCGAATGAGAATAAGCACCATCACCAACTGGGCCTACGGCGTAACGGTCGTATTGACGGCTTTATCCGGCGCCGCCTTCATCATGTCAGTCCGTAGCGCCGTCGATGAGCGGATCGCAGTCGAAGAACACCTGAAGCTTGATTCCCTTGCGGAGGAGCTTGCGCTCGGAGCGGAGGTCAGAAGCGATGACGCGAGGCTCTACGTGATGCGTGGAGAGGAGCGCCACCTCCTGGCCTTCCAGCGAGATGAGGAAGCCGAGCGTCGCCTTGAAGCGGCCGCCGAGCAGCTTCTGTCGGTTGGCCTGCCGTCTGCAGAGGCGGATGCGCTGAGAAAGATCGAGGCTGGTGCCGAGGAACTCGATAAGATCGAGATCGAGGCAGTGGAGGCGTATCAGCGCGGCGAAAGAGGTTCCGCTCAAGCGATGATATTCGGGCCTGAACATGAAAGACTCCAATCGGAATTGCTCAGCACGGTCTCTCACCTGCGAGACCTGACCGCGGCCCGCACTGGTGCTCAACTGGATGCTGTGCGGGAGCGTAGCGACTGGTGGAGTTTGGTCGCCAAGACCATGCTCGGTCTGACCGGCGCTCTTTTCCTCGCGGTGCTATATTTCGTATTGAGACGACGCGTCGCCATGCCGCTCATAAGGATGACGGGCATCGTCGGACGACTAGCGAAACAGGATTACACGGTCGAGGTCCCAGCCGACAGCCGTCGTGACGAAATCGGCGAAATGAACACCGCCATCGAAATCTTTCGCGCCAATGGCATCGAAAGGAACCGGCTTGATGCGGAACGGCAAGCTGATCAGCGTACAAAAGATCTGATCCTGCAGATGATGCACCGCCTTCAGGCGTGCCAGAACCAAAGCGAACTCGCCGATATCGTTGCGCGCTTCGCACCCCAGATCTTTCCGAGCATCGCCGGCGGCCTTTACGTCTTGAACAACAGCAAGACCGTGCTTGATCGGGCCGCAGAATGGCTGGCACCGCATTATTCGCCAGATAGTTTTCCGGCGTCAGAGTGCTGGGGCCTGCGGCGCGGGCGACCCCATGCAAGCGGCCTGTCCGACGGCGACGTTCCCTGCCAGCACATGGAAGGTGAACGCACGGCTGCTTTGTGCGTTCCGCTCACTGCTCAGGGCGACATGATCGGCCTGATCTACCTGGAGGAGGGTAAAGGAGCAGCCATCCACCTCGAACAATCTAGGCTCTATCTCGAGCTGATTGCCGAGAATGTCGGGCTTGCCATTGCCAACCTCCAGCTGCGGGAGAACCTCCGATCTCTGGCTATCCGCGACCCATTGACCGGCCTGTTCAATCGCCGCCATCTGGACGAGACGCTACAGCGGTGGGCAGATGAACATGGGTTGGATTCGCTGACTTGTCTGATGATCGACATCGACTATTTCAAGCGCTTCAACGACGAATATGGTCACGACGCGGGCGACATGGTCATGCAGTATGTCGGTCAAACCATCCGCGACATCATTGGCGATAACGGCATCTCATGCCGCTACGGCGGCGAAGAATTCACGGTGCTACTCCCGCGCCAAAGCGAAGACGAAGGAGAGGCACTCGCTGGAACCCTGAGACGGGCAATCAGCAGCGTCACACTCGCCCACGCGGGCCGCACGTTAGGAACCGTAACCGTGTCACTGGGCATCGCGTCATCGCCACACGGCGGTTCGATTGAAACGCTCGTGTCTCGCGCAGATGCGGCCTTGCTGTACGCCAAAGCGGATGGACGTGACAGGGCTGTGGCCGCGGGCAAGATGGATATGAGAATAGCACCCTCGGATGAATGATCGGTTCGATAACGCATCGCAGCCCATGGAGCCCGGGCCTTCATGGTGATAGCAAAGACCGATGATCGTAACGAACGAACTTCGAGAACTAGACGTCTCTCCGGAGAGATCGGACCTGCAGCCGCCTTACATCAGCGCTGCGAGCGGTCTGGTCTGCGTTGGCTCGCATATCTACGTCGTTGCTGATGACGAGCTATGTCTTGGTGTGTTTTCCGCGGGTGACAATGAGCCAGGTCATCGGATCCGCTTGTTTGCGGGCGACTTGCCCATAGCCAAACCCGAGCGAAAGCGCCAAAAACCGGACCTGGAGGCAATCGTCTTCGTCCCACCCTTCGAGGGCTTTTCGTACGGTGCTCTGCTGGCTCTAGGTTCGGCATCGCGGCCAAACCGCGGACGCGGTATTCTCCTTGGCCTTGATCCTCTGGGTGGGATCAGCGGTTCACCTGAGCAGATAGATATGGCTCCGATGCTTGGCCCGCTTCATCAAGCGTTCGCCGATCTCAACATCGAGGGAGCAGCCGTGGTTGGCGATGAGCTTCTTCTGTTTCAGCGCGGCAACAAGAAACATAATGAAAACGCGATCATCCGTTACCCGCTGCTGCCGGCTCTCAAAGCTTTGCGAGGTCTGGATGCAGATACATTTGCGCCATCCGCCATCACGCCAGTGAATCTTGGTATGATCGAGGGCGTTCCACTCTGCTTCACCGATGCGGCGGCTCTACCCAATGGCGACGTGGTGTTCTGCGCCGTGGCGGAAGATACCGGCGATGCATATCTTGATGGCAACTGCGTAGGGGCTGCAATTGGGATCGCTGACAAACACGGGCGGTTGCTCTCGTCGTACCAACTCGAACAGCCATACAAGGTGGAAGGCATCAGCGCTCAAATGAAAAATGACACGCTGAACCTCCTTCTCGTTACCGATGCGGACAACCCCGCGATACCGGCAAAGCTCCTGTCAGGATTAATTCCGCTCGAGGCCGAGGCCTCTCGGTATTGATGCCGGGCGCGCGAGACTTATCCGCAGCAGTTGTTTTCGGCGGCGCTCGGTCCGCAGCATGCCTGTGATGCCTTCCGTCTTTCCTGCTCCAGCCAACAATCGCGCGGCTTACAGCTCGCCGGACGCGGCGCAGTGATAAGTGCTGATGAAATCGGTTGGCTTTAGTCCGAGACAGCCGATCCCTACCATGTTAGCCGGAGGTATCCCACGCATGTGAGAAGAAGGACCCATATGCAGTCGCAAACCCGCAACCTAAGGACATTTTCGATTGATTACCTGCTACATCAGATACGTTATTGACCCCCATAAGCTCCCCGAGTTCGAGGAATACGCGCGGCTCTGGATCCCGCTCGTCAATCGCATGGGAGGGACGCATCATGGCTACTTCCTGCCGAGCGAGGGCGCCAGCAATATCGCGCTGGCTCTGTTCAGCTTCCCAAGTCTGGCGGCCTATGAGGACTACCGGATCAGGATGGCTAGTGACGCCGAGTGCATTGCAGCATACGAACTGGACAAGCGCAATCGTAGCATCGTCAGCTACGAGAGGTCCTTCATGCGTCCACTGTTGGATTAGTTGGCACTGTCAGCTCTGACTTCGTCCACCGGCCAGGCGGCGTGGACAGAGGTGCCCGGCTTCCGGGAGTTGCCGTATGAGCGAGACATCGTCTCCGGCCCTTTTTACATACTTCGGCGCCCAGGCTTTCCGAGGTGGTCGAGTTGAACAGCCTACTGCCGCCGGAACGGAGATACGTCGAATCTGACGGAGCGGTCCGCAGCTGGATCAGGTGACCGATAATGAAAAACAGAACGATAGCGGTATGGTTGTCGGCGCTCGCCATACCGGTGATTACCCTGATCGGCGCTCAGATCGACACGACCTCCGGACCGTCAATCGGCGGTGGAGGCTACGATCTTGGTCCGTTTTTGTATTCCTGGCTGCTGGTAATCGTCACAGGTCTCTGGTCGCTCTGCGTCTGCGCGGCCGCGTTGGTGTACCGAGACCGCGCATCGTCAAGGCAAGCTCTGATCCTGATAGCGATTGGGATCATCACTCTCGCCATGATATTGGTTTTCTACCGAGACAACCTCTCGTAAATTTCGCTTATGGTCGCTCGTTGAGGACCCAGAAACGCCATGAAGGCGCGGACCTTCGGTGCGAGATGGTCGGCTCACGGACACAGCACGAGATCGGCCGGGGAAGGCTTGTCGAGTAGATACCCAGCTGAGATAAGTCATCCGTCATCGAGTTCAATCCAGACCGGCGCATGGTCGCTGGTGTGCTCCCAGCCACGCGCAAACTTGTCGACACCGGACGCGATTAGTCGTTCGCTGTTGGTTTCCACGCGGAACTGAGCCGGTTTTTCCACCGAGAAGTGAGCCACCTCTGAGTATGGTTTTTTGATCAGGCTTTGGTCAAGGGATTGGCCTTTTCTCCTCTCTTCTGAGCTGCTGCGGCCGAGCTGGCCTTGAAGCGGAAGCTGTCGTTTCCTGTTTCCAGGATATGGCAACGGTGGGTCAGGCGGTCGAGCAAAGCCGTGGTCATCTTGGCATCACCGAAGACGGTTGCCCATTCGCTGAAGCTGAGGTTGGTCGTGATAATGACGCTGGTGCGCTCGTAGAGCTTGCTTAGCAGGTGGAAGAGCAGCGCTCCGCCTGAGGCACTGAACGGAAGGTATCCCAACTCATCGAGGATCAGGAGATCGAGGCGAACCAGGGTCTCAGCGATCTGTCCTGCCTTGCCTTTGGCCTTCTCCTGTTCGAGCGCATTGACCAATTCGATGGTCGAGAAGAAGCGGACCTTCCGGCGGTGATGCTCGATCGCCTGGACCCCAAGGGCAGTCGCGACATGTGTTTTTCCTGTGCCCGGCCCACCGACGAGAACGATATTCTGCGCCCCGTCCATGAACTCGCATCGGTGCAGTTGGCGCACCGTCGCTTCGTTGATTTCGCTGGCGGCGAAGTCGAACCCGGAGATGTCCTTATAGGCCGGGAAGCGAGCAGCCTTCATGTGATAGGCGATCGAGCGAACCTCACGTTCGGCCATCTCGGCTTTCAGCAACTGGGACAGGATCGGCACGGCCGCATCAAAAGCTGGAGCCCCTTGCTCGATCAGATCTGTGACGGCTTGGGCCATGCCATACATCTTCAGGCTCCGCAGCATGATGACGACGGCGGCACTTGCGGGATCATGACGCATGGCGACCTCCCACGATCCGGACACGCAAGCCATCGTAGCGTTCGACGTCGGCCTTGGGTTCACGCAACAAGGTCAGCGCCTGTGGCGTGTCGATGTCAGGGCCGTCAGTCGTCTTCCCATCGATCAGACGATGCAGCAGGTTCAGCACATGCGTCTTGGTCGCGACGCCTTGATCCAGAGCCAGCTCCACAGCCCTGACGACAACCTGTTCGTCGTGATGAAGCACCAGAGCCAGGATATCGGCCATCTCACGATCGCCGCCCAGGCGACGCAGCATCTGGTCCTGCAACTGTCGAAACGCCAGCGGCAATTCCAGGAAAGGCGCACCATTGCGCAGGGCTCCGGGTTTGCGCTGGATAACCGCAAGGTAATGCCGCCAGTCATAAATCGTCCTCGGTGGTTTGTCGTGGCTGCGTTCTATGATCCGCGGATGTTCGCAGAGGATATTGCCCTCGGCTGCAACAACCAGCCGTTCGGGATAAATCCGCAGGCTGACAGGCCTATTCGCAAAAGATGCCGGCACGCTGTAGCGGTTCCGCTCGAAGGTGATCAGGCATGTCGGCGAGACGCGCTTGCTCTGCTCGACAAAGCCGTCAAATGCGTTAGGCAATGCCATCAATGCTGCCCGCTCATCAGCCCAGACATCTGCAATCGTACCGGACAAGGTGCCATGCGCCGTCTCTCGCCACAGGTCCTGGCAATGCTGTTCCAGCCAGTCATTCAACGCCGCCAGATCTTGAAAGTCCGGCATCTGTTGCCACAAACGTGGTCGGGCATCCTGAACGTTCTTCTCGACCTGTCCCTTCTCCCAGCCTGCGGCAGGATTGCAGAACTCTGGCGCAAAAACGTAGTGGTTCGTCATCGCCTGGAAGCGGACGTTAACCTGCCGCTCCTTGCCGCGACCGACGCGGTCGACCGCCGTCTTCATGTTGTCGTAGATGCCGCGACCAGGTACGCCGCCGAACACCCGGAACCCGTGCCAGTGGGCATCGAACAGCATCTCGTGCGTCTGCAGCAGGTAGGCTCTGACCAGAAACGCCCGACTGTGCGATAGCTTGATGTGTGCGACCTGAAGCTTGGTGCGCTCGCCGCCGATCACGGCATAATCTTCACTCCAATCGAATTGGAATGCTTCGCCTGCACGGAAAGACAGCGGAACGAATATGCCGCGGCCAGTCGTCTGCTGCTCAACCCGCCACTCACGGGCAAAGGCGGCAACCCGACCGTAGGAGCCGGTAAAGCCGAGAACCACCAGATCGGCATGAAGCTGCTTCAGCGTTCGGCGCTGCTTGCGCGACCTCCCAGCCTCGGTCTTCAGCCAGGCCGCCAGCTTGTCGGAAAAAGGATCAAGCTTGCTCGGCCGCTCCGGTACCGTGAACGTCGGCTCGATCGTACCAGCGTTCAAATACTTCGCAATCGTGTTGCGCGACAAACCGGTATGCCGACTGATCTCGCGGATCGACTGCTTCTCGCGCAGCTTCATCCGACGGATGATGTTTAAAAGTCCCATGTGGATCACTCCGTTGCCCCCGTCGCTCACCGCGTTGGGGGAAGGTTCACATGGCTCAATTCTCAATGGAAATTATGCGCCTAACCGGCTCATGTATGGATGCCCCCGTTCATGCAAGTTTTTCTTTGAGCGGTTTGAACGTGTGATTGGATGCGGTCATGTATCAGGCCTTTGATGCAGTCTGGATATTACTGCTGGCCGGTATGGAGCTAAGCGGGGCTGGCGCAAATCAGTTCTACGAGCTCGAGGCTCACTGAGCCGGCGGCATTTCCCACCCCTCTTTCCAATCTCTTGTCCTTACCGTTCGCTGATCTCCTCACACGCCGACGATCCGGTCTCGCTATATCGCTAGCTTTGCTTACGCGGTTACGAGACCGGAATCTTTGTAATTCTCCTTCTTCGTCATCATCGCCCAGACGGATCGTGC
>NZ_JAFLMY010000021.1:0-60541 GCF_017313375.1 Agrobacterium sp. Ap1 | reverse complement strand
CGCAAGTTGACCCATTCCCGGCCTTGGCCGGAAAGCTCGATGATCAACCGAGCTACACCATTCCATGGGACACGATCGATCTCACACTGCTGCCCCCGCGTGGCTCGCTGCGATACCGAAACGTAAATTTCCGATGACGGCTGTATGCGACACCTTTAGGTCTTGACGGTTCGAACACTCGGCTCGAAGCAGAGCCGCGAGATCGAAGTTGGCGTTTGAGCCTCAAGGCCGCTTCTCACTAAAGCTTATGGCGAGCGAAACTATGCGTCCCTCTTGGGAAAGCTTCCCATTCCCAGCTCAATCTGGCAGGCCGCTGTGATTTCCCGGGGTGCAGACCTGGTACCGACCAGGGGAACGGCCGGGACACTCACGGCGATGCTACTTGTAAGCATCGTAAATTTCGCAGTGGTACTGATCCTGTCTGCATTTTATTTGATCTAAACGGTCGCGGACCATGCACCATCAGAGACGGGTTCCAAAAATGGGCGTAACGATTACCCGATGATTTTGCTTACGTTTTAATTTCTCTGCGGGATCGGCGGTTCGTATCTCTTCAAGACCTGAATGGTCAGGAAAAGTTCTCCAGCACAGCCAAGAAGGTATGACGATCACCCTGGCCCTCGGTCAAGCGCACCCGACCTTCTATATCGGCGAGGTGGTGGTCCATTAACTGCTGTGCTTTTGCCAGATCTTGGGCCTTCAGCGCCGTAACGATCTGGCGGTGGTGGTCAGCGCCGCAATCGTCCTGTTTTTCTTCCTCATAAAGGGCCATGACCAGAGACAGGCGAGCGACGATCTTCGAGAGCATTTCGGTCATAACCGCGTTGCCGCCGAGTTCGGCCAGAACGATGTGGAACTTGCCGGAGAGCACCGTCTTCGACTTCTCATCGCCGTGATGGTGGATATGCTCTTCCTCGTCGGTCAGTTTTTCGAGCGCGTCCAGTTGTTCAGTGGTGGCACGGGCCATGGCGAGCTCGAGGATCGCGTGTTCGATCTTGCGCCGTGACTCAAACAGGGCCTTGGCTTCTTCGATGCCTGGTTCGGCGACGAAGGTGCCGCGGTTTCGCTTGCGCTCCAGCAAATGATCACTCTCCAAGACGCCGAGGGCGCCGCGAACGACGGTGCGGCTTACGCCAAAGTGGTCGGCGATCGCATCTTCGAGGATTTTCGTCCCCGGCTTTAGAGCGCCTTCGCCTATGGCATTGGCGAGCGTTGTGCGAATCCGCTCGGAGACGTCGTCATTGGCGCTTTCAGCCGCATCAGCCGAGGCGTTGGCCTTCGGCGCTGCCTTCGTCGTTTGACGGCGCGTCCTTTTCATGTGGTACTCCAGATGCATGGCGGCCCAAGCCGCTCGATCTAATTATGTTCATAGAAATATTGTTGCGTATATCGCCGTCTGCCAGAAATCCACCCGGTAAAGACGTTATCAGATGTCTATGGCGGCTAGTACCGCCACAGAGTGGGTGAGTGCCGGTTTATGCAGCGTGGCGCTTGGCAGTCGACGGGGAAAGCGCGATGCCCTTCTCCGCGCATAGCCTCTCGATGTAACGAGCCGAGTTCTTGATGAAGGTCACTGTCTCACCATAGCCGTAGGATTGGCGCTCGTAGGTCGGATAGCCGTACTGGCTCGCCTCATACGCTTCCCAATCCGGGATCTCGCCGGATTTCACGCGCGCTTCGAAGGTGTCCACCGTAGCCATGTAGACCTCCAGTTCTTCGGCGTTCAGGTCCGGATGCGCGGCGCGCCAGATCGGGTCATCGATCTGGATGCATTGGCGCGGATTCGCCTTGCGCGGCTTGTCTTCGACAGAGGCTGCGACTTCCAGCGAAAGGTTTAGATCCGGATTTGCCTTGGCAAGGATGGGAAGGATCGTGGGAAAATCCACGATACCCTTGCCGACCGGGCGGGTCTGGAAATCGAGACCTCCGAATGCTCGGCCGACATAGGCGTCTTTGATATGCGTCTGGCGGACGTAAGGCGCGACGCGCTTTGCCGCAAACACCGGATGTTCCCCACGCTGCAGGCCGTTGGCCGTGTCGAACACGACGCCGATACAGTCATCGCCAACTTTCTCGATCAGCCGGAGGATTTCAAAAGAGGTGATTTCATCATGGGTTTCCATGTTGAGGTGGACGCCATTGGCGCGCGCGACGGGAGCAAGCTTCAACAAGATCTTCTCGATGGCCAGCAACTGCTCGTCCCAGGTGATATCGGTGCGAAAGCGGTCATTTGCCAACCTGCCACGGTATTCCGATTTGAAATTGCCCGGTGAGATCCACAGTTCGAGGCATCCGATCGCGGCGCTCGCCTCGATCATCCGGGTGAAGCCCAGAATGATGTCGCCGTCGCCGATCGCCCGGAATTCCGGAGCCTCGGCGCTGCAATAGGGATTGATCTTGCCGACACCGCTTTCGAGGTAAAGCCCAAGCTCGTCGGCTTTCGCCCGGATTTCGCGAAGCGCACCCTTGTCGAGCGTCGGGCTCATGTCGAGAACGGTCGGGAAGAACAGGCCACCAAGACCAAGCTCCTTGACATGGTCGAGGCTTGCCAGCGGCCCGCGCTTCAGGAACTCGGGAAGTTTTTGGCTATCGATACCCAGTCTCATGATGATCTCCTTAGTGTTTCCTGACGGGATGCGCTGCGATGGCGATCCCTGCTTGATTTAATTTTCTTGAAGCTGCGGCCGGCGCTTAGGCCTGCGGATGGTCACTTCTCATTGCTGTTCGAGCGGCCTTTCGGTGCCAGTTTCCGTTCCAGATAATGCTGGCCCACCGAGGCGATTGTGGTGATGCCGAGGTACCAGAGTGATGCGACGCAGAGGAGTTCAATGACCAGGAAGTTGCGGGCATAGATGGCCTGTGCCTGTGTCAGCAGATCCTGCATGCCGATAACCGACACGATGGCACTCGCCTTCAGCATGCCGATCGCCTGGTTGCCGGTCGGCGGGACGATGAGACGGATTGCCTGCGGGAGGACGACAGTCCGCAAGGTCTGGAGTGGTCTGAGGCCCAAAGAGGATGCGGCTTCGCGCTGTCCCCGATCCACGGCTGTCAGACCGCTACGGATGATCTCGCTCATATTAGCCGCCTCGTGCAGGCCGAGCGCCAGAAAGCCTGCAAGGGCGGGTGTCACAATGTCGTTGACCGAGACGGACCAAGAACCGAAGCCGATCTCAGGAATGAAGAGCGCGATGTTGAACCAGAAGAAGATTTGGACGATCAGCGGTACGCCGCGAAACCACCAGACGAAGGCGACGGCGATCGCCTTCAGGACAACGTTCTGGCTGGTCGCCATGATGGCGACGAGGCAACCGATAACGATGCCGGCGGCCATGGCGCCGGCCGTTAGTTCGAGCGTGAGGACGACGCCGTCGAGAATGACGGGGTCGATCATGTAGCGCGGGATTTCACTCCATTGAACGCTTTGATTCCGCCCAATGACCAGAAGCATGAGAGCCAGCGCGATGATCGCGACGGCACCAGTCACGAGCTGCCCGAACCGAACTGTCTTGCCGATCGGAGGAGCCATTGGCATGCTGAGAGACTGTTGGGCGAAAGACATGGCTCAGTCCACCGGCATCGAGGCAGCGTCGTTGAACTTGACGGTCTTCACGGCGAGCGGGCCGAGGCTCCATTTTTCCATGATCGCCTGATAGGCGCCGCTATCGACCATATGTTGGAGTGAGGCGACAACAGTGTCGCGCAGTTCCGGATTGTCCTTGGAGACCAGCATTCCAAGGTAACCGACGGCAAGGCGGACATCCGGCAGCGCCTGCAGGCCGACACCCTTGCCGGTTTGCTTTTCGGTCGTGTAGACGCTGGTTGCGTAGCCGTTGACGGTTGCATCGGCGCGGCCCGTGCGCACCGCCTGCAGGACGTCCGGCATTTTCGGGATGGACATGATCTCGATCGGCGCCGTTTTGCACTTTGCCGATGCTGCGACAACGAGCCTGTTTTGGAAGGTTCCGACCGGCACGGCGACCTTCTTGCCGCAGAGGTCCTCCATGCTCTTGATGCCGAGGGGATTGCCCTTGATCGTCATGATGGTCGTCGCATCATACATGTAGTCGATCACATCGACCTGCTTTTCCAGCTCCACGTCGTCATTGATGCCGGATAGCGTCATGTCGAAACGCTTGGACAGCACGGCCGGAACGATTGCCGCGCCCGCGCCGACATTGGTCATCTGCATATCGACGCCGAGAATGACGCCCAGCGCCGCGGCAAGGTCCGCATCGATGCCGACGAGCTTGCCGGCTTCGTCCTGAAAACTGATCGGCGGCGTCAGGTCCGTCGCAACCTTGATGACCTTCTTGCCCTTGATGGCGGCAGGCAGGCTGTCGGCCAGTTTCTGATTGAAGGCGATGCCCGGAAGCTGGGCCACGTCCGCATCCGGCACCATCTTCACGGGCGCGCCTTCCGCGGCCTGTGCAGTCGATGCGAAGAGCGCGAACGCGATGCCGGCAAGACCGGCTGTGAGAGTTTTCTTGAAGCTATGCATGCGGACCCCTTTTCACATTTCTACGTCGTGAATTTTCAGGATAGTTCGATGCAATCACCATGCCACCTTGGATATAGCATCTGTATGCTGTTGTTTTTCATGTGATATTTTCTCGTCTAAAATATTCAAGGGAATTCGAACCAATTTTCGCATATCCGTGCGAACATACTTTGATGAAAAAATGACCTTTAAGCTACCGCAGGGCCGACCGGACTCGGTTGGCGCTAGCTAATTTACTGATTTTACTCCTCATACTTTGCATACACGAGATCGATGGCACATCCGCGCAAGTGGCGCAAAGCGGTGAAACGGCCCGATTTCTACGCTGACAAGCCGAAATCGGTGCACATCAAATCATCGTTCAGCCGCTAATGATGCACAATTTATAGATTGTTACGTTATGTCGGCGATCCGTTATTATGGATATACGAAACTAGATAAATCAAAAATTTAATATGTTAATCAATTGGTTGATCCATGTTTGACCGTGCTCATTGTAGAGTTGGCACGTTGCTTGCAAATCCTTTGCCATGACCCAGAGCGAACTCAAAATTGCCAATCGAACACATCTCCGCCTGATGGCTGCGAACGCGATGCTCTCGGCAGGTCAGGCGCAACCCGAGGGGATATTCATGCCGCAGGCTTCGAATGCAGCAGAAGGCAGAGAGCTAAGCGTTCGTGGCCTGACCCATAGTTATGGCGGGCTGAATGCGATCAGCGACATTTCTTTCGAGATAAAGGCGGGCGAGATCGTTGCGCTTCTGGGGCCGAGCGGGTGCGGCAAGTCGACGGTGCTGCGCGCCATTGCGGGCCTAATCCAGCCGAAAAGCGGGTTGATCCAGCTTGGCGGCCAGGATCTTGCCAATGTCTCGGCCCGTGCGCGTGGTATCGGCATGGTGTTCCAGAACTACGCGCTGTTCCCACACCTGACGGTGGCCGAGAACATCGCCTATCCGCTCGCCTGCCAAAAGGTGGCGCGCACCGAGCGTCGTGAGCGGGTGGAAGAAATGCTCTCGCTTGTGCAGTTGAAGGGTTTTGGCAACCGGCTGCCGCGCGAGCTTTCCGGCGGCCAGCAGCAGCGCGTGGCGGTGGCCCGCGCGATCGCAGGCCGCCCTTCGCTTCTGCTTCTCGACGAGCCCTTCGGTGCCTTGGACCGGGCGCTGCGTTTCGACCTGCAGGTCGAACTGCTTCATCTGCAGAAGACGCTCGGCATTACCACGCTGATCGTTACCCATGACCAGGAAGAGGCGCAGAGCCTCGCCGGCCGTCTCGTGCTGATGAACAAAGGCAATGTCGAACAGATCGACACGCCGATGGCCGTATATGACCGGCCGAAAACGTTGTTCGTCAATACGTTCATCGGACAGGCCAATGTGCTGCATGGGAAAGTGGACCGCCTGGAGGCTGAGGCAACCACGATCGCGCTTACCAATGGCAAGGCTCTCGTTCTGCCGCGCCGCCTGAATTTTACCACGGGCTCCACGGTCACGATTACCTTCCGTCCGGAGGACGTTCGCCTGTCTGCGACGCCGAGCGCATCGGCGCTGCCGGCGCGGCTGACCGTGTCAGTGCCGCTTGGACCCACCCTCGTCCACGATCTCCTTCTCGAAGACGGTACCAACCTTCGTGCCTCGGAGGTCCGCGGACCTTCGACCTTCATTCCCGAGCCGGGAGCACAGCTCTTTGCCGAGATCGACACCATGAGGTGTCACGCCTTTCCGAGCGAACCGGAAGCATTCCGTGAATAACAACAACAGAGGTGAACAGATGCAGGACTTCAAAATCACACGACGTCATTTCGGACTGCTTGCCGCCGGTGCGGCTGCAGCCGCGACCGTTCCTTTTGCTGCCCGCGCGGCCGGTGGCACTGCTGTCGCCGCGACCTTTCCGGGTAATTGGGAAGACGGTTATCGCAGCGTGCTGACGCCGCTCGTCAAGGCGGCCGGTTTCGATCTGACAGTTGCCCCGGCCATGGCGCAGGATCAGCTTGCCAAGGTCATGGCAAGCCCCGGCAACCCGCCTTACGACACGCTGCTGATGTCGCCCGGCCAGATGGCCGTCGCCGTCGAGAACGACCTTATCCAGAAGATCGACCCGTCGAAGCTGAAGAACTGGGGCATGCTCGATCCGGCATTCCAGGGCGAGTACGGCCCGACCGTGACGGTCGAAGTCAACGGCATTGCCTATAACCCCGATCTCGTTCCGGCACCCAAAGGTTATCGCGATCTCTTCGAAAACTCGGCCTACAAAGGCCTCGTTTCGTGGACCGGCTTTGCCTCCAATACCGGCGTGATGGCCTATACCGAGATCGCCAAGATTTTTGGCTCCGGCCCGACCGACATGGATGCCGTCTTCAAGCTGTTCAAAGACCATCCGGAACACATCAAGGGTGTCGTTGCCAGCACCAACCACCAGATGACACTGTTCCAGCAGGGCGAGATCGCCGTCTTCATGTGCTCGACGGGCAATGTCGCCAAGCTCAAGGCTCTTGGGCTCAAGGCGGAGTTCGTTCAGCCTGAAACCGGCTCGCCGGCCGCTCCCGTCAATATCCACCTAACCAAGGGCGCCAAAAATGTCGATGCAGCTTATGCTTATATGGATGCCGCGATCTCCAAGGCCGCGCAGGACCAGTTGAAGATGCCCCCGCGCGAAATGTTCCCGACCAACAAGGACGTGGAACTGACGACCGGTATTGAAGCCTACGTGAAGCGCGAACAGCTCGCCTCGCTCGTCTATCCGGACTGGGCCGCGATCAACAAGAACCGTGCGGAATGGATCCGCCAGTTCGACGCCCTCGTCGCCGGTTGAGGTAGCGCCATGAAAGCGAGCGGCTTCCCATACGTTATCCCGATGCTTCTGCTGTCGGTGGCGTTCTTTGCGACGCCGCTCGCCGTTCTCGTCGGGTTCAGCTTTATCGGCCCCGACGGCCTGTCACTGCACAACTATGCGCGCTTTCTCGGCGATGCGTTCAACTACCGTGTCCTGATTAACACCGCCAAGCTTGGCCTGCAGACCATCGTCAGCACGACCCTGCTCGGCGTGCCGATCGCGCTTCTCTACTGGCATAGCGGCAAGACCGCCCGCCAGATCATCATTTTCCTGACGCTGATCCCGATGCTGACCAGCAATGTGGTGCGCACCTTTGCCTGGATCGTCATCCTCGGGCGGCAGGGACCGATCAGCGAGACATTTGTGGCGCTTGGACTTGCCGAGCGTCCGTTCTCGCTGATGTCCACCGAACTTGGCCTCGTCATGGCCATGTGTCAGATCGACCTGCCGCTGATCATCCTGCCGCTGGTTGCCATCTTGTCACGCATCCCGATCACCTATACCGAGGCCGCGCAGATTTCGGGCGCCGGCCCCTGGCGCATTCTCGTCACGGTTCTGTTGCCGATGATGCTGCCCGGCCTTTTGGCGGGATGGATCCTTGTCTTCGCCAGCACCAGCGCGTCCTTCGTCACCCAGGCCGTCATCGGCGGTGCTCGCAATGTCTATGTACCGCAACTGATCTACCGCGAGGTTGGTACGCTGTTCGACTGGCCGATGGCCTCGGCGATCGCCGTGGTGCTCCTGTTGTCGACCGGCATCCTGCTTGTCGCCATGACCATGATTTCTCGTCACCGGAGGCTCGTCGGCCATGCGTAACCACTCCGAAAACCCGCTCCCCGCTTTTCTCTACAAGGCATTCGTCTTCGGCTTCGGCGGCCTGAGCCTGATCTATCTGGTGGCCCCGATCGTCATTGCTATCACCATGTCCTTCACAGCTGGACAGACGCTCAAATATCCGCCCGAGGGCTTTTCGCTCCGCTGGTACGAAGCTCTGCTCGACCCGCTCCGCTCCAGCACGGAACATATCGCGGCCGGCAATTCGCTGAAGATCGCGGGCCTTGCGGTCCTTGGCTCGTTGCTCGTTGCCGTGCCCGCCACGATCGGCATGGCACGGATGCGGCGCCGTTCAGTCAACACGATCGAACCGCTGCTTCTCGCCCCGTTGGTGCTGCCGAGCCTCGTTTATGGTCTCGCAGCTCTGATCGTCGCCAATTTCGTCGGCTTTCAGCCGTCGCTCTGGCTCACCGTCGTTGGCCATGTCGTGGTGTTCGGGCCGCTGATGTATCGTGCCGCCTCTGTCGTTGCGCAGGGCATCAATCCCTCGCTGGCGGAAGCCTCGACGGTGATGGGGGCGACCTGGGTAACGACGCTCAGGCGCGTGATCCTGCCCTTGCTGACCCCCGGCATTCTCGCCGGTGCCTTTCTCGTGTTCATCCAGTCGCTCGACAACGTCTCCGTCTCGCTTTTCCTCGCCGACGCGCAAACGACCGTTCTGCCGCTTCGGATGTTCGCGCTGATCGAGGAATCGCTCGACGTGCGCGTGGCCGCGATGTCGGGAATTCTGATCGGGCTGACGCTGGTGGTGATGCTGGTGGCAAGGCGGGTGCTGGCGCCATCCAAACAGGCCTGATCCCTTATAAAAATACTTCTGGAAGGAATACCCAATTGAACATGAACACGACCAAGGCGGGCGCCTATCGCATCGGATCACTGCTCGCCGATTTTCAGCCGGATTTCGATTTTGCAGCACCCTTGCCTTTGCCGGTCGAGGAATTCGAGGATCGTCTGCGCCGTATCCGCCGTCAGGCGGTGGAGGCGGGGCATGACGCGCTGCTCGTCCATACCGGTGGCGTCGGCTGGTTCCACACGTCGAACCACTACCTGCGTTATATCTGCGACTGGATGCGAGAGGGCGTGCTAATCATCCCGACGGATGTCGACAAACCGATGGTCCTTCTGTCCTTCTTCACCCAGTCCGTGCTTCTGCCACCGGGCGGCGAGCCGGTGCTGGTCGAGGATATCTGGCAGATCGGCCCGATCGGTCGTGAATATGCGGATCGTTCGGGCGACAGCGTCATCAAGACGGCGGAAAAATGCGCCGAACTGCTGGCCGGAATGGGGCTTTCCAAGGCGCAGATCGGGCGTATCGGCGACCGGACCTCACTGACCTTCTGGGCAGGGCTAGATGAGTTGATGCCGAAGGTGAAATTCGTTGCCGACAATGCCATTCTCGACCGGATGCAGAAGGTGCGCTCGCCGCGCGAGATCGAGATGTTCCGCGCTGCCGCCCAGCTCATCAGCATCGCCACACAGGCGGCCTATCATGTGGCAAAACCGGGCGTGACTGACCACGAGATCTATGCTGCCTTCACCCAGGCGCAACTCTCTTTCGGCGGCGAGACCGGTGACGGTTACCAGATCGGTATCAACGAATTCGGCACCCATTGCGGCAAGCCATACGGCCATGTCGTGCGACCGGGAGACCTGATCAATCTCTATGTGTCCAACATCACCTATCGCGGCTATACCGCACAAACCGCCCGCATGATTGCCGTCGGCGAGATCACCAAGCGGCAGGAAGAGGTGCTGGCTGCCTGCACCGAGGGCGTCAAGCGCGCCGAAAAGCTGATCCGGCCGGGTGCGTTGATGCGAGACGTCAACAATGCCGCTTTCGAGCCGATGATCGAGCGCGGCATGCTGTCTTCGCCTGAGGCGCGCACCATGCCCTATAACTGGGCTCCGATGGACGATGGCAGCGCTCGCCTGATCCCGCGTCAGTATGTGAAGAACATCGACTGGGAAGCCCAGGGCCGCACCTTGATGCATGTCTATCCGGCGACCCATGGGCCGCATAACCCCAATCTCGGTCATTCCGTCGGCATGGCCGGCGGGCAAAACAGCTTCAACATCTCTTCCCACAACTATGACCGTATGGAGGAGGGCATGGTGTTCGTGCTGCACACGCAGTGGCTGGAACCGCTGTCGGCCGGCTGTAATGTCGGGGACATGTATGTCGTCACCAGAGACGGGTTCGAGAACCTGTCGCGCCACACCCCGCTTGAAACCCACCGTACCGCTGTTGAGGCCTGAAATGATCGACCATACCCATTTCGATTTCGCCAAGCTCACCGAGCGCGAACGCTACAAGATCTTGATCGGCACAGTCATCCCACGGCCGATCGCGCTGGTGACGACCGTCAGCAAGGACGGGCAACCGAACGCCGGCCCCTTCAGTTTCTTCAATGTGCTGACCCATGATCCGGCAATCGTCGCGATCGGCGTCGAGAATTATTCCGACATGCGCTTCAAGGACACCGCCCGCAATATCCGCGAGACCGGCGAGTTCACCGTCCACATCTGCGACAATGCGCTGGTCGACCAGATGGAAGTCTGCGCCATCAAGTTCGGCCCTGAAGTGGACGAGATGGAAGAAGCAGGCCTTGCAACCGTACCGGGCCAGATGGTGAAAAGCCCGCGCATTTTGGCCGCGCCTGCCGCCCTGGAATGCCGTCGCCACACAACGCTTCAGGTCGGTCCGGCACGCGAGATCATTCTTGGTGAAGTCGTCGGCGTGTTCGTTCGCAGTGATGCCGTCAACGCGTCGAACCTGCATATCGACCAGCAACTCATGGATGCCGTCGGTCGTATGGGCGGACATACCTATACCCGCACCCGCGATCAGTTCGACATAAAGACGTTGACGCCACAGGAATGGGAAAACCGTCAGGGCGGTTCAAAGGCAGCTGCCGAATGACAAATGGCCGGTATTTCTCGCAGGTCGGCGGCTTGCCGCCACAGACGCAGACGCTTACCAGCAAGGCCGTGTTCACCACCGCCTATGCGGTAATCCCGAAGACCGTGATGAGCGACATCGTCACCAGCGTCCTGCCGCATTGGGAAAAGACGCGCGCCTGGATCATCTCGCGCCCCTTGAGCGGCTTTGCCGAGACCTTCGCGCAATATATCGTGGAAGTGGCGCCAGGCGGCGGCAGCATGAAGCCGGAGCCGGATGCCCGCGCGCAGGCCGCGATCTTCGTGGTCGAGGGCGAAGGCACGATTACTTACGACGGCAAGGACCGTCCGCTACGCACCGGCTCCTTTACTTATATCCCGGCTGGCGGTCAATGGATGCTGAAAAATGACAGTGCTGCGCCGCTTCGTTTCCACTGGGTACGCAAAGTGTTCAAGATCGTCGAAGGTTTTAAGGCACCGCCGGCGGTCTTCATCCATGAGGACGAATGCACGCTCGACTGGATGCCAGATACCAACGAGTGCTGGGGCACGACCCGCTTTCTCGATCCGAACGATGTTCGTTATGATTTCCATCTGAATATCGTGACGTTCGAGCCAGGCGCCAGCATTCCGTTCATGGAAACCCATATCATGGAGCACGGGCTCTATGTGCTGGAAGGCAAGGCCGTCTACCGGCTGAACGAGGACTGGGTCGAGGTCGAAGCCGGCGATTACATGTGGCTGCGCGCCTACTGCCCGCAGGCTTGCTATGCCGGCGGCCCGGGCCGTTTCCGCTACCTGCTCTACAAGGACGTCAACCGTCACCCGGATCTGTAAGTTCTTGATAAATGATAGATGTGGTGGCGAAGGGTGAGCGGGGCGTAGGTTCGTATCCGCTCAAGAGCATAAAAATCTAGTCTCTATCGCTGCCTTACGTTGCGGCTGCTCCGGTGAGCATTGCAATAATGCGACACAATATCTCTTTTTCGCGTTTGGTTGACATGCCTGACATCACCGCGGATCACATCAACAAACTCCTAGTGGCGTTTGCATCTGGCGATTCTACAGTGGTGCGGGGGCTCCGATCGGGAAAAGCCCGGGCATTCCTTCAACGGCAATTAGTTCCGGTTCAAATGATCGATATAGGGTTCGCTGGGCTGAGAGACATCGATACTGCCGACGAACTCGTGTCTGCAGGCGGCAGGATCAGGGCGAACGAGATGTCCGGTTAGGATAGGCAACCGACAATTCGATTTTCCGAACTAAGACATCTACCGGTAACGGTTCCATATCCAATCAAGCAGAAGCCCGTCACCTCGCAATGTGGCGGCCGGCGGAACCTACTATTTCAAAACAGGCAATAAATTCGAAATTATTCCCGCAATTGTGAGCGGATGCATCTGACGGCAATATCAAGCCGTCAGACGAACACAGCGTCGCCTGAAGTATTCAATCACGGAATCGCAGGACGCGAGATGACCCCGAACATTTATTCCATGACACGCAGAGCCGCGATGCTTTCCGCAGGCGCCGCCGCCGCGGCCGTCGCGATCTCTCCTACCTTCAGCTTTGCAGCCGATGCTGCTCGCTCCACAACCTCAATCGAAGGAAACATGACAATGGCATATGTAACCACCAAGGACGGCGTCGAAATCTTCTATAAGGACTGGGGCCCGAAGGACGCCCAGCCGATCGTTTTCCATCATGGCTGGCCGCTGTCGTCGGACGACTGGGATGCGCAGATGCTGTTCTTCCTCTCCAAGGGTTATCGCGTTGTAGCCCATGACCGCCGTGGCCATGGCCGCTCCGCCCAGGTTGCCGACGGTCACGACATGGACCATTACGCAGCCGACGCATTCGCCGTCGTCGAGGCGCTGGGCCTGAAGAACGCCATTCATATCGGCCACTCCACCGGCGGCGGCGAAGTCGCCCGTTATGTCGCCAAGCACGGCGAACCGGCCGGCCGCGTTGCCAAGGCCGTTCTGGTCTCCGCCGTTCCGCCGATCATGGTCAAGACCGCCGCAAACCCGGAAGGTCTGCCGATGGAAGTCTTCGACGGTTTCCGTTCGGCACTTGCCGCCAACCGCGCACAGTTCTTCCGCGATGTTCCCGCTGGCCCCTTCTACGGCTTCAACCGCGATGGCGCCAAGGTGCAGGAAGGCGTGATCCAGAATTGGTGGCGTCAGGGCATGATGGGCGGCGCAAAGGCCCATTATGACGGCATCAAGGCTTTCTCCGAAACCGACCAGACGGAAGACCTGAAGGCGATCACCGTGCCGACGCTGGTCCTGCACGGCGAAGACGACCAGATTGTTCCGATCGCCGACTCGGCTCACAAGTCGGTGAAGCTTCTGAAAAACGGCACACTGAAGACCTATCCCGGCTTCTCGCACGGCATGCTGACCGTCAATGCCGACGTGCTGAACGCCGATCTGCTGGCCTTCGTACAGGCTTGATCGGCGCTGGCGACGGGTGCGGCCTCCCACGCATCCGTCGCCAATCAAGCCACAACATTGATATCCGGTTAGGCCTCTTCCAGCTTCAGGAAACCATCATGACAGACAGTAAATCTTCCAAGCAAGTCGCCAACCTCAGCGTCGCCTGGGAACGTGCATTCGGTTACGTGCAGGCCGTGAAGGTCAAGGACACGATCTACATTTCGGGACAGTTGAGCCACGATTCCGAGGGCAAGCTTATCGCCCCGGCGACACTCGACGAAAATGGTCGACCAGCCGATTTTTCGCAGATGGAAGCGCAGATCCGTCAGACCTATGTCAACGCCAAGACGCTGCTTGCCGAGTACGGGGCAACCCTCGACGATGTTGTTGAAGAAACTCTTTTCGTTCTCGATGTCCCGAGTGCGTTTGCGGCAGGTTCCAAGGTCCGCAAGGAGATGTACGGAACGGACATGCCGCCGGTCGCCAGCAACCTGATCGGGGTGACCGCGCTGGCTTTTCCGGAACAGATCGTCGAGATCACGTTTCGCGCCGTGATCGACCGTACCCAATCAATGAAACAGAATGCGCCGGGCGAAACGTTGTCCGGCGGCATCCTCGTATACAGGTTACACGATGCTCAAGACTCCCAGACCTAAGTCACGTGCGCCCGTCGCCATGCAACTGACCTCTGACCTTGTTGCAAGAACACTCAGGGACGTCGAAGACGAAGGTCCCGAGCCCAACTGGACACCGATCTCGGCTGGGCAACTCGATGAACTCGTCAGCCGTGTCGAGCAGGAGGCCGGCGACGAGGAAATCTGGGTGTTCGCTTACGGATCTCTGATGTGGAATCCAGGGTTCGATGTGTCTGCCAGCCAGGAAGCTGTCGCCTACGGATGGCACCGTGCCTTCTCATTGCGAATAGAGCGGCTTAGGGCCACGTCGGATGCGCCGGGCCTCATGCTGGCGCTTCGTCCGGGAGGGAGTTGTACTGGCCTCATCCTCAAGCTTCCGTGTGCGACCAAGAAGCAGGATCTGCGTACTCTTCTGGCCCGCGAGATCCGATACTCCGAGGTGTGCGACATGGTTCGATGGATCACGGTCAGGACCGCTACAGGCACACGCCGCGCCCTGACGTTCTGGGCAAGCACGAAACAATCCGAGCTCACAGAGAAAATCCCACTCGACGATGCGGCGTTAATGATTTCTCAGGCATGCGGACCAGCCGGATCGTGTGCGGAATATCTGCATCGAACGGTGTCGGATCTGGTGGATCGCAACATCCACGATCGAAACTTGTGGCAACTTCAGGAAATGGTCGCCACCAAGCTTCGCACGATGCCTGAAGACTGAGCCCGTCCTCGGAGACGCCTCAGTCCAGCATCACCATGTGGGCCGCAACCTGTTCCTCGAAGAACTTCGAGAACGATGCGATCCGGGGCGGAAGCGCCTGATAGGGGGGATAGAACAAAGTCAGCCACAAGTCCGGTGGTGCCCATCCCTTGAAAACATGGATGAGGCGACCGCTCCTGATGTGATCGGCAATGTTGAACCCCGGTAGCAGTGCAACGCCTGCGCCATCGGCCGCCATGTCCGCCAGGACCTCGCCGCTGTTGGCACTAAATGCCCGGCCCGCCGAGATGTTCATGCTCGAGCCGCCATCAGACAGAACCCAGTTCTCGCGACGGCTTTCACCACTATAGGCAAGGCAGTCATCCGGGTGCAGCTCGTTCGGATGCTGCATCTCGGCGAAACGGCTGCCCGGCGCTGCCACGAGGATGCGCGGTACCTTTCGAATCTTGCGCCAGATCGTGAACTTGTCGGACGGTTGCGACGAGATGCGGATGGCAAGATCGTAGTCATCATCAACGATATTCACCAAGCCGTCGGATAGCGAGATCTCGAAGCTCATCTTCGGATAGCGTTCCTTGAACCCCGAGAGGATCGGCGGCAGCACGGTCTTGCCGAACCATGTCGGCGCACTGATCCGAAGCCGTCCTTCGTCACTTTTGTGCGCATTCATGACTTCGCGACGTGCGTCTTCCAGCGTTTTGACAGCAGGCTGGATCTGCGCCGCAAAGATTGCCCCATCTGTCGTCAGCGACACCTGCCGCGTGGTGCGAACGAAAAGCTGAACGCCGAGCTCCGCCTCGAGTGCTGCGATGGCGCGGGTGACGGCCGCGGGCGTCATGTCCAGTTCTCGGGCGACCTGGGCGAAATTCCGCTTCTCTGCGGCAAGAAGGAAGGTGCGGAGGGCTTTGTAATCGTTCATGTCATTATTTCGTTAAATGCAACTCAGTCGAAATTAATATTGCAATTCCGACAGGCGAGCAACTGGCGTAGTTTCATTTCAACAGATTACATATCGCCAGGAAGGGTACGTGATGCAGTCCCTTGATATCCTTGATCATGACGATGCATGGGGCCGGATGGAGACGGCCTTGCTTTGATCGAATCTGCTGACGATGCGCGGGCTCCATGGCTCGCTGATGGCATCCCGGCCGATGTCGCCATTCGCGGTTTCGCCGGGGCTCGCTTCAGCCTCCATGAAACCGCCGCAACGGAAGAGCTTCTCGGCTTCATGGGATATCAGCGCGCCGAGAAGCAGGGGATGTAACGCGGTTCATCATTCCCGGCGGCAACGGGGCTGACACGATCGAACTGGCGGAACTGCCTAAAACCGCTTTTGCCCGCCAAGGCGCAGGCTCGGTCCACCATATTGCCTTCGCTGTCGACAACCGCGAAAAACAGCTCGAAGTACGCAAGGCTTTGATGGACACTGGATATCAGGTTACCCCGGTCATCGACCGCGATTATTTCTGGGCGATCTACTTTCGCACGCCGGGCGGTATCCTGTTCGAGGTAGCCACGAACGAACCGGGTTTCAATCGCGACGAGGATACTGCACATCTCGGAGAAGCACTGAAGCTGCCGAGCCGATACGAGGAATTCCGGGACCAGATCCAGGCCAACCTCGTGCCGCTGGCTGCCTGACAAATCGAGTCAGACTTGTAGCCTTTGCAAGCATTAATTGAGTTCGAGACGACTGCTTGCGCGAGTTTCGATGGAGCAACGCCAATGGATCAATTGGGAGCGATCAGAGCCTTTGTTCGCGTCGTCGAGGCGGGATCTTTTGCAAAGGCGGCAGACACAATGGGGGCGCCGCGATCGACCGTCAGTAAGCTTGTTCAGGATCTTGAGAGGAGCTTGGGCCTTAAGCTCCTTGAGCGCACGACACGATCGATCAGCGTAACCTCTGAAGGCAACGCCTACTACGAGCGCGCCATTCGTCTGGTTGCCGATTTCGACGACATGAACAACGAAGCCACGCGCGGGCGCATGGCGACAAAGGGCAAGCTTCGGGTTGACGTCGGAGGCACCTTCGCCAATGCGATTCTCATCCCCCGGTTACCGGAATTTTACGCACTTTACCCCGAAATCGAGTTGCATCTTGGTGTAACGGAACGTCAGGCCGACATCGTCGAAGAGGGGATAGATTGCGTCATACGAGCCGGCGATGTACCCGGCGCATCTATTGTTGCGAGGAAGTTATGCAGTGTTGAGATCGTGACCTGCGCGACCCCAGGATATCTCGAACAACATGGCGTGCCTGCTTCTCCCTCGGATCTGGAACAAGGTCATTTTTTTGTACAGTATTTCTTCGCACGCAGTCTGAAGCCGGCACCCGTTCGCCTGATGAAAGGCGAGGAAAAATTAGAGATCTATACCCCGATCAAGCTCTCCACCAGTGACGCAACAGCGCATCTGCATGGGATACTGGCTGGGCTGGGCATAGGACAGACATTTGAATTCCTGGCACGACCCTACATCGCTCGGGGCGACCTGGTTCCCGTCATGCACGACTGGGCGCCGCCACGTTATCCAGTTCACATCGTAAGACCAGCAGGGCGGTTTCCAAGCGTAAAATACCAGGTCTTCGCAGACTGGGTTGCAGGCGTGTTTTCCCACTACGACCATGGTTCAGGCGCCTCCTAGGGCTTTATCCATATTCATGGATAGCATCTCCATAGTCGCGGGCTTCTCCAGTCTCTCGTTTGAAGCTATTCCCCGCCGATGTGAGCAATTTGTTGAAAGAGCGCGCCGGGAAAGAGGTCTCTGCCTCCTGGTGTAGGGACATGGCCCGGGTGTCGTTGATGTCGACCTCTAGCGTGGAATTGGAGTTTGTCGAAGGTCATCGGAAGGCGGCGCAAACGCTATCGGGCGAGCGGCCTGCCCGAAGGAAATCCCCCCGAGAGAATCTATTCAGCGAACGGCGGTTTCGTCAGAGCGCGATCCACGATCCACACGCATATCGTGGCACTCGGAGATTGTTGCGCTCAAGTCAATTCATTCGCAATTAATATTGCAATTCCGGGAAGGCGGTCATCGCGCTAGTTTTCCTTTCAGCGGCCGAAGCAAGAAACAACGCACTTCGATATCGGCTCCTCAAGACGCACTCATAACCAGCCGCATTCGCGGTCCAAACAACCGAAAAGGAAAATACCATGTCGAAGCTCCAAGTCCTGACCCCGGCAAACAGCCAGCTCATTTTCATCGATCAGCAGCCGCAGATGGCATTCGGCGTGCAGTCGATCGACCGTCAAACGCTCAAGAATAATGTCGTCGGTCTTGCCAAGGCAGCGAAAATATTCGACATCCCCACCACGATCACCACCGTCGAAACCGATAGCTTTTCCGGCAACACGTTTCCTGAATTGTTGGCGGTGTATCCGGAGAACGATATCCTCGAGCGCACCTCGATGAACTCCTGGGATGACCAGAACGTGCGTGACGCACTGGCGAAAAATGCCGCCAATGGTCGCAAAAAGATCGTTGTCGCAGGTCTGTGGACAGAAGTATGCAACACGACCTTCGCGCTGTCAGCCCTCCATGATGTAGCGGATTACGAGATCTACATGGTCGCCGACGCATCTGGCGGTACCTCCCTCGAAGCCCACAATCGCGCCATGGATCGCATGGTGCAGGCAGGTGTCATTCCGGTGACATGGCAGCAGGTTCTGCTCGAGTGGCAGCGCGATTGGGCCCGTAAGGAAACCTATGATGCGGTCACCACCTTGGTGAAGGAGCACTCCGGCGCTTACGGCATGGGTATCGATTACGCCTATACCCATGTTCACAAAGCTCCCGAGCGCGTGAGCCACGGCAAGCGCATCGGTCCGAACCCCGCCAAGTAAGGATCTGACCAGACCACTCCGATAGCCCCGTCGGAGCGGTCTTTCCGCAATCGTGGAGATATCCCATGAAAGTCTATCTACTGTCTCTCGGCGCTGGTCTTCTCGTCGGCATCGTCTACAGCCTTCTGAACGTCCGCTCGCCTGCACCGCCTGTCATCGCACTGGTTGGTCTTCTCGGCATTCTCGTCGGCGAACAGATCATTCCGCTCGCCAAGACTTTATGGAGCAAGGAGCCGGCGGCCGTCTCGTGGATCCATCAGATCAAGCCGCACATGTTCGGCCACATGCCGAAGGGGGGTGACCAGATGAACGTTGCTCATCGTGACGAAACCATCTCGCAGAAGAGGGGCTGATGACCACGCGCCGCACCTTTCTGGGGGGAGCGTCTAGTCTGGCGTTCTCGAACCTCTTCGCAACTGCTAATGCCGCCGATCACAAACAGACCGGAGTAGACACGATGCATCCCGACCTGATCCTTCATAACGGCCGCTTCACCACACTTGACCGGAGCAACCCGAACGCAACCGCCGTCGCTATCAAGGACGGCGTTTTCCAGGAAGTCGGCACGGACAGCGTGATCATGGCGCTGGCCGGATCCGACACGAAGATCGTCGATCTCAAGGGAAAGCGCGTTCTTCCGGGTTTGATCGACAACCACACCCACGTCGTGCGCGGTGGCCTGAACTACAATATGGAACTGCGCTGGGACGGCGTTCGATCACTGGCCGATGCCATGGACATGCTCAAGCGTCAGGTGGCGATCACGCCCGCGCCGCAATGGGTGCGCGTCGTCGGTGGCTTCACCGAACATCAGTTCGCCGAAAAGCGTCTGCCGACGATCGAGGAGATCAATGCGGTCGCGCCAGATACCCCAGTATTTCTGTTGCACCTCTATGACCGCGCGCTCTTGAACGGCGCTGCACTCCGCGCCGTCGGCTACACCCGCGACACACCCAACCCGCCGGGTGGCGAGATCACCCGCGATGCCAACGGCAACCCGACGGGCCTGCTGCTCGCCACGCCAAATGCAGGTATCCTGTATTCGACGCTCGGAAAGGGGCCAAAGCTTCCGTTCGATTACCAGGTCAACTCGACCCGCCACTTCATGCGCGAACTGAACCGCCTTGGAATCACCGGTGTGATCGACGCGGGCGGTGGCTCTCAGAACTACCCCGACGATTACGAGGTGATCCAGAAGCTCTCGGACGAGAACCAGATGACGGTTCGTCTGGCCTATAACCTCTTCACTCAGAAGCCGAAGGAAGAAAAGCAGGACTTCCTCAACTGGACGCAGTCAGTCAAATACAAACAGGGCAACGACTACTTCCGCCACAACGGCGCGGGCGAGATGCTGGTCTTCTCGGCCGCCGACTTCGAGGATTTCCGCCAGCCACGCCCGGAAATGGCGCCGGAAATGGAAGGCGAGCTGGAAGAGGTCGTGCGGGTTCTGGCGGAAAACCGCTGGCCCTGGCGCATGCACGCCACCTATGACGAGACCATCTCGCGCTCCCTCGATGTCTTCGAGAAGGTCAACAAGGATATTCCCCTCGAAGGCCTCAACTGGTTCTTCGACCATGCGGAAACCATCTCGGAACGCTCGATCGACCGCATCGCAGCGCTTGGCGGCGGCATCGCCACCCAGCATCGCATGGCCTATCAGGGCGAATATTTCGTCGAGCGTTACGGACACGGCGTTGCCGAAGCCACGCCGCCGATCCGCCGCATGCTCGACAAGGGCGTCAACGTTTCGGCCGGCACGGATGCCACCCGCGTCGCTTCCTATAACCCGTGGGTGTCGCTCTCCTGGATGGTGACCGGCAAGACTGTCGGCGGCATGCAGCTTTATCCGCGCGCCAATTGCCTCGACCGCGAAACCGCGCTGCGCATGTGGACCGAAAAGGTCACCTGGTTCTCCAACGAAGAGGGCAAGAAGGGCCGCATCGAAAAGGGCCAGTTCGCCGATCTCGTCGTGCCGGACAAGGACTTCTTCTCCTGCGCCGAGGACGAGATCTCGTTCCTGACCTCCGAGTTGACCATGGTCGGCGGCAAGATCGTCTACGGCGCCGGTGATTTTGCAGCACTCGACGAAAGCAATATTCCGCCTGCCATGCCGGACTGGTCGCCGGTGCTCAAGTTCGGTGGTTACGCCGCCTGGGGCGAGCCGGAAGGGGCTGGCGCGCGTTCTCTAAGGCGCACGGCGATCTCGACCTGTGGCTGCGCCAGCGATTGCGGCGTGCATGGTCACGACCATGCGGGAGCCTGGACATCGAAACTGCCGATCGCAGATCTCAAGGGCTTCTTCGGCGCACTCGGGTGCTCCTGCTGGGCGGTCTAATTCCTAAATCGCACGGGTGGCTACACCCGTGCGATCTTATTTATTGTTTCAAATAGCGCAATTAAATCGAAAATATTGCTGCAATTGTAGGCGAAGCGGCAATCCGCCAATATCGCTCCATCAAATGCAGCCGATCAATCAGACCGGCGAACCAGCAGGAGCAGATATGACGTACCAGGCACAGACATCAAATTCGTTTCGGAGCAATCTGGGGCGCATCATCGGTTCTCCGGTCACGCGAACAGTATCGCTGCTCGCGCTCTGCGCCGCTTACATCCAGGGTCCGCTTACCAAGATTTTTGACTTCAATGGCGCGCTCGCTGAGATGGACCACTTCGGTCTTCATCCCACCGCCTTCTTTGCCGTCGCCGTGATCGCTTTTGAATTGACGGCTTCCGCCATGGTGGTCTCAGGCTTGCTGCGTTGGGCAGGAGCCCTTGCGCTTGCGGGCTTTACGCTTCTCGCAACGCTCATCGCTCTTCGTTTCTGGGAAATGGCTCCCGGCATGGACCGCATGATGGCCACCAACGCTTTCTTCGAACACATCGGTCTCGCCGGTGCATTCATCTACGTTGCTGCGGCCGACCTTGCGAAGGGAGCGGGCAAATGAGCACCACGAAAACATCCGGTGGCACCTTTGCCCCTCTCGCGCAGCCAGTCTTCGCGGTCATCTGGATAGCGACCGTTCTGGGTAACACCGGCAGCTTCATGCGCGATGTCGCCAGCTCCTGGCTGATGACGGACCTGTCGGCGTCGCCAGCGGCGGTCGCTATGGTACAGGCGGCAGGTACCCTGCCGATCTTTCTGCTCGCCATCCCTGCAGGCGTTCTGACCGACATACTGGATCGCCGCAAGTTCCTGATTGCAGTCCAACTCCTGCTAGCATCCGTGAGCATCTCGCTCATGGTGTTATCTCAAACAGGCATGCTCTCTGTCAGCGCCCTGATCGGTCTGACCTTCCTTGGCGGAATCGGCGCTGCCTTGATGGGACCAACCTGGCAGGCGATCGTGCCGGAGTTGGTAAAGCGTGAGGACGTCAAAAGCGCCGTTGCCCTCAATTCGCTCGGCATCAACATCGCCCGTTCCATCGGACCTGCCGCTGGCGGCTTGCTTCTGGCGGCTTTCGGAGCCGGGATCACCTACGGGGCCGACGTTGCGAGCTACATTTTTGTCATCGCAGCGCTCGTGTGGTGGCCGCGTGCGAAGAATGCCAACGACGCTTTGCAGGAGAATTTTTTCGGGGCATTCCGCGCGGGCCTTCGTTATACCCGTTCGAGCAGGCCGCTGCATGTCGTCCTTCTGCGGGCAGCGATCTTTTTCGCTTTCGCCAGTGCGGTCTGGGCGCTTCTTCCGCTCGTAGCCCGGCAACTGCTCGGTGGTGATGCCAGCTTCTACGGTATCCTTCTCGGTGCGGTTGGTGCGGGTGCCATCGGCGGTGCGCTGGTCATGCCGAAGCTGCGCGAACGACTGAGCGCCGACGGCCTTCTTCTCGGCGCTGCATTGATCACCGCAGCCGTCATGGGCATCCTGTCTCTCGCCCCGCCGAAAGCTGTCGCTATCATCGCGCTTCTTTTCCTCGGTGGCGCATGGATTACCGCTCTCACCACGCTCAACGGTGCGGCGCAGGCTGTCTTGCCCAACTGGGTGCGGGGTCGTGGCCTTGCCGTCTACCTGACCGTGTTCAACGGCGCGATGACGGCTGGTAGCCTAGGATGGGGTGCCGTTGGTTCGGCCGTCGGAATCCAGGCGACGTTGATCATCGGTGCAGCCGGATTGCTGATCGCGGGCTTCATCATGCACCGTATCAAGCTTCCCGCAGGCGATGCCGACATGGTGCCGTCCAACCATTGGCCGGAACCGCTTGTCGCCGAGCCTGTTGCTCATGATCGTGGCCCGGTTCTCATCCTGATCGAATACAAGGTCGAGAAGCATAACCGCAGCGCCTTCCTGCATGCGATCGATCATCTCTCCAAGGAACGCCGCCGCGATGGTGCCTATGGCTGGGGTGTGACCGAAGACAGTGCTGATCCGGAAAAGATCGTCGAATGGTTCATGGTGGAATCCTGGGCCGAGCATCTTCGCCAGCACAAGCGGGTTTCCAATGCCGATGCCGACTTGCAGGGCAAGGTCCTGACCTACCATGTTGGACCAGAAAAGCCGGTCGTTCGTCACTTCCTGACCATCAATCGGCCGGGTGCGGCTTAACGAAAACACTAAAGAAGGGCGGCCATGGCCGCCCTTTTCATTATGTCGCTCAGTGCAATTAAGTCGAAACAATTAATGCAATTTTGTGCGCCGACGGGCTGAGCTAGAAAAAAGCTCACTCGCATAAACAACATCGCGGCAGCAGCCAAAGGGATCAACATCATGAAACTTCCTTCACTTCCTACTCTCCTGAGCTTCAATGGCGGGTATGTCGATACACTCGGTTTCCTGTCGCTTTCCGGTCTGTTCACCGCACATGTCACAGGTAATTTCGTGACGCTCGGCGCCACCATGGCGCATGGTCTCGATGGCGCATGGTCCAAACTCTTGGCACTCCCGATGTTTTGCGTGATCGTTTTTGTGTCCCGGCTGGCCTGCCTGAAAATACAGGGCACGGGCCGTTCTCCCATCCGACCGATGCTGGTCGTCAAGCTGCTCCTGCTTGTGGCGGTTGCCGCCATGTCCTTCGTGTACGGCCCCTTCAACGGTGACCACAGCAAGATCACCCTTGCGGTCGCGCTGATCCTCGTGTCGGCGATGGCGATCCAGAACGGCCTTCACAAGGCACATTTGGCGAAAGCACCGCCATCAACTCTGATGACCGGGACCACGACGCAGATCATGCTCGATCTGGCCGACATCCTCGCCAACCCGAAATCCGATGAAATCGCTGCGGCCAAGGCGCGGGTCAAGAAGATGGGAGCCGCCGTAATCACCTTCGCCGCGGGCTGTGGCATCGGCGCTGCAGGGTTCATGTTCGCGCCTTTTTTGGCGTTCAGCCTTCCGGCAATTCTCGCAATCGTCGCTCTGTTCGCAAGCAGCGCCGCTGCTGAATCCTGAAACCGGTAAAATGTCGCCCCACTGAACCTTGTTCTCGAAAGGATACCGATATGGATATCGGCCACGATGCAGGCGGTCTATCCAATCTGATTGCGCCTGTCCTCAAACCTATGGCGATCGGCCTCGAGTTCTTCGGCGTAGGGGTGATCCTCGTCGGAGTCGTTATCGCAACGATAGCATATGGGCGCGACCTCATTTCGGTCGGTAGCCGGGAAGCCTACGAGCAATACCGTGCCAATCTCGGTCGGGGCATCTTGCTTGGACTGGAAATCCTGATCGGCGCAGACATCATCGCCACGATCATTTCACCGCTGACCTGGGAGAGCGTCGGTCTTCTCGGCCTGATCGTTCTTATCCGGACGTTCCTGAGCTTCTCCCTGGAAGCCGAAATCGACGGCCGGTGGCCATGGACCAAGAACTCGAAACCGACGGGGCACTCGCGCTGACAGGCGTGACGTGAGCCCCATTGCATTTGATTGGAATATACCATGACAAAATCACTCGAATTCGGCCTCGATACATTTGGTGACGTAACAACCGGAACCGATGGCGAGTTGCTTCCCCTGCCGCAGGTGATCCGTAACGTCGTTGAAGAGGCGGTTCTTGCCGACCAGAACGGCATCGACTTCTTCGGTGTTGGTGAGCATCATCGCAAGGATTTCGCGGTATCTGCCCCAGAGGTAGTTCTGGCTGCAATTGCGGCCCGCACAAGTCGAATTCGGCTTGGTTCGGCCGTGACTGTATTGAGCTCCGACGATCCGATCCGCGTGTTCCAGCGTTTCTCGACGCTTGATGCGATATCCAACGGACGAGCCGAGGTCATTCTCGGCCGAGGCTCTTTCATCGAGTCTTTCCCGCTCTTCGGCTACGACCTTTCGAAATATGAAGAGCTATTCGAAGAGAAGCTCGATCTTTTCTCCGAGATCGTCTCGAACGATGTCGTCAACTATTCCGGAGAATGGCGTGCGCCGCTCGAAGATCAGCGCATTTACCCTCCTATCGGCGAGGGTCGGCTCAAGAGCTGGATCGGCGTGGGTGGTAGCCCGGAATCTGTTATTCGTGCGGTGCGCCATGACATGAACCTGATGCTGGCGATCATCGGTGGCGATCCTGCCCGCTTTGCGCCTTATGTCGAGCTTTACAAAAAAGCATCCGAGCAGGCTGGGCGAACTGCTGGCGATATCGGCGTCCATTCTCCGGGATACGTCGCCGAGAGCGACGAGCAGGCCCGCCGTGACCTGTTCCCGCATTTCAAGAAAATCCGTGATCGTCTGGGCAAAGAGCGCGGTTGGCCGCCTGTAACGGAGAGGGATTTCGAACACGAGATCGAGCATGGTTCGCTATATGCCGGCTCCCCGCAGACTGTTGCCGACAAGATTGCCAACACTGCCAAAACGCTTGGCATTTCACGGTTCCAGATGAAATATTCAGCGGGCCCAATGGGACATGCTAATCTCATGAAGAGCATTGAGCTCTATGGCACGAAGGTAGCGCCACTGGTCCGTACTCTCATCGCGAGTTGATGTCTGGCTAAACGCTCAAACGCGAAAAAAGTCAGTGATCTTGCAGGTCATCGATCTGTAGGTCATTCACAAAGTTGAGCTTTGCATCGAGTGGCCGAGAGTTCGAATCCTGTCAAGAGATGAAGACTCCCCCTGCGCCAACGGGTGGTGTTGCCTCAGCGTTTGCTGGCCCTTCGTGACCTTAAGGAGGGTTCATCATCTTCTTGCTGGACGGCTTCGCTCACAGCCGCGACGCTGTCACCAAGGCGTCAGCGAGGCGGACGACATCTTCATGACGAGTACGCCATGATGAGAAACTAATACGGAACGCACTACGGCCTTGCCAAACGGTGTTCCCGAACCAACCAGCACCGGAATCCAAAACTCTCTGACGGACCCTCGCGGTTCGCTCATCATCGCCGCAGCGTACCAGGACCTGATTGAGAACGACGCGATTGAGAACCTCCAGGCCCCCTTCGCGGAGCCGTTCTGCCAGCCAGACTGCCTCGTCGCAATGACGATCGACCATTTCGGCAACACCATCGCGTCCAAGTGTTCTGAGTGCTGCCCAGATCGGGATCCCTCGCGCCCGGCGCGAAAACTCCAGTGTCAGATTCTTCTGTGCATCGGCGAAGGCGGTCGCATAAACCGCATCACCGTTCATGGCTTGGGAAAGCGCTTCGGCGTCCCGGCAGATGGCAACCGCACCGTCATAAGGGGTGTTCAGCCATTTATGGCCATCCGTCGTCCAGCTGTCCGCTTCTTCTATTCCATCCGTCAGTGCTTTGCGCGACGATGCTCGCGCCCAAAGTCCGAATGCGCCATCGACATGGACCCAGGCATTCGCTGCCCGGGCAGCCGCGATCAGAGGGATGAACGGATCAAATTCCCCGGTATTGACCTCTCCGGCCTGCAGGCAAAGAATGGTCCTGTCGTCGAGGGCCGGCAGCCGGGCGGGATCTATCCTCCCATAGGCATCGGTCGGTGCGGTGATGAACCGGGAAATACCGAAACCAAGCAGTCGAAGCGCTTTGACCACCGTAACATGGACAGTCCCGGAAATGACGACCTTGATTTCCGGCGCGCCGCTCAGGCCATCCTTGTCAAAATCCCAACCCTGGCGCGCCAGCAGCGACCGTCGCGCGGCGGACAGACAGGAAAGAGTACAGGCGGTCGCGCTCGTGCCAAACCCGACCGCGCTCTCGCGTGGTAGGTCGAGGATTTCCAGCAACCAGCGCGCCGCGACCTTCTCGATCGTCGCAGCGACTGGCGAGTTGTCGTAAGACGACGCGCACTGATCCCACGCCAGCATCAACCTTTCTGCTGCGGCGGCTGCCGGCAATGCTGCGCCGACCACGAAGCCAAAATAACGGGGGCCATTGGAGGCTGTTGTCGCCTGCGAACCGTGTGTATCGAGCAAACGCATGGTGTCGACGGCATCCGATCCGCCCTCCGGCAGGGGCTCTGTAAAAACGGCGAGACCGTCGCGGGCGGCCTTGTTCGGGAATGGCGGCCGCTCTTCAATACCCTTCAGATATGTCCTTGCTCGCTCATCTGCTTCGGCGATCAGTTCAAGTTCCTGCATGTCACTTCCTACGTTGCAGCTCACGGCTCAGCGACCTTTGATTTTCTTTACGTGCGTGTTGTTCCAGTCCACGAGCCGGCCATCCTGCGTGTGGAGTTCCAGCCGTGCTACGGGTTCATCTGTTTCGGTGACCACAAGCGAGGATTTCTGTTCATCCCCGCGATAGAGATGATCTTCCCCCCATTGGCGCAGAGCGACGATAACCAGAAAAAGGCCGCGTCCTTTCTCAGTCAGGAGATATTCCGAGTATGCGCTGCCATCGGAGGCCGGAGCCGTTTCCAGAATGCCACGTTGCGTGAGGTCTCGTAGACGCGTCGCGAGCATGCCTTTGGCGATGCCAAGGCCTGTCTGAAACTCGCTGAACCGGCGCACTCCATCGAAAGCGTCGCGGATGATGAGTAGTGACCACCAATCGCCGATAACATCGAGTGCGCGCCCAACTGGGCACCCGGCATCCCATAGGCTAACCCGCTTGACCAAGTCCAATCTCCCCATCGCGATTCTGGTTCTAAAATAGAACTAGAATTTCGATATCACAAGTGGTCTTAAAATAAAACCAGATTTGATGTCACGAGGAATCGCCATGCAGCAGCCGGACGAACACAGCGGCAGCCATCAGACGAGACGCGGACTTTCACGCGATACCACCATGATCTTCGCGGTGGCCGCAGGCGTCAGCGTTGCAAATATCTATTATGCTCAGCCATTGCTCGACGTGATCGCCCAGGATGTCAGGATTGCACCGTCCGATATCGGTCTCGTCGTGACGCTGACGCAAGTCGGCTACGCGCTCGGCCTCATATTCTTCGTTCCGCTAGGTGATTTGATTGACCGGCGCCGGCTGATCCTTGGCCAAGGTGTCTTGTCCGTCATCGCTTTGATCGTAGTCGGGACCTCAAATACCGGACCGATCCTGCTCGCCGGTCTTGCTGCAATGGGTCTGCTTGCCGTAATGGTGCAGGTTCTTGTTGCGTTCGCTGCCAGCCTTTCAGTGCCTGCTCAGCGTGGCAGGACAGTCGGCATAGTGACGAGCGGCGTGGTCGTTGGCATTCTTGCTGCTCGCCTTGTTGCCGGATTCTTGGCCGACCTAGGCGGCTGGCGCGCTGTCTATCTCACGTCCGCTATGCTGACGGCTGGCATGGTCGTTCTGCTGATGCGTGTCCTGCCCAAACAGCCTTCACCGAACAACAGGAACAGTTACGTCGAAACGGTTCGCTCGACAGCTGTGCTGTTTCTTCGTGACCGGATTTTGCTTGTCCGGGGACTTCTCGCTTCGCTGATCTTCGCGTCATTCAGTGCGTTTTGGACGGCGCTGGCTCTGCCACTCAGCGCCCCGCCTGTATCCTATTCGCTTACTCAGATAGGTATGCTGGGTCTCCTCGGAATAGCGGGCGCACTTGCAGCAGCGGGAGCGGGCAAGCTTGCAGATCGGGGTCTTGGGCAGTGGACCACGGGCTCATCACTTGTGTTACTGCTGGCATCATGGGCGCTGATAGCCATGATGCCGATATCTTTGCTCTTTCTTTTTGCCGGGATTGTTTTGCTGGATCTGGCTGTACAGGCCATTCATGTTACCAATCAGAGCATTATCCTGGCTCGCTATCCTGATGCGAGCAGCCGCCTTATCGGGGGCTATATGGTGTTCTATTCGATCGGTAGCGCCATCGGGGCCATCTCGTCGACAGTCGCTTATGCTTACGGGGGATGGTCTGGTGTATCGATGATCGGAGCAGGTTTTTGCGCAATTGCGTTGTCGCAATGGGGAGCGACGCTGCGTCTGACGACTGAGCGAACTCAAAGGGGTGCGAGCACGTCTTGAGTAGGAGGAACGGAGCAAAATAAAAACGCTGATTTTTTTTCCCTCGACGCGGGAAGCCGCGTCTGCCGTTTTTCGGCATGAGAGTTCGGAAACACAGTCGGCCGGCCTCCAAAGGTCTGGCGTCTTGCTCAGTTAATGGTGGGTCGATGTATCAACCGTCCGGAATGACTAGGGGTTGATTCCAAATTTAATCCGCGTAAAGAGCGTCGAGAAACTTTCGGCGTTCACTCATGTTTATAATGAGTTCTAACAGTCTATGGATGATTAAGTGCCATGCACACTCTGCCAGCGCTGAGAAGATGCCTGAGCGCGTCGGTCGCTTTGATCTGGTTCGGCCGATAGTCGAGCATGTCCGCAGCTCTTAATGCCATTTTTGCACTTCACCGCCGGTCGCTGCTATGGGCGGTCATGCGTATTGTGCGTGACCCCCATACGGCAGAAGATCTGGCGCAGGAAGCTTATGTGCGGGCGAAGACGGCCCTGGAAACCAGGTCGATAGATCACCTCGAAAGCTATCTCTACCAGACCGCCAAAAACCTTGCGCTCGATCACCGCCGGAGGCGAAGCTTTCGACAACAGTTTGAGCGGTCGGATTGCTCAGCTAATGAGGTCGAGAATGTCGCTACGAGCGAGATTTCCGCAGAGGAAAATATCATCGAGCGAGAGCGCCAGCGACTTTTCGAGGAGGCTCTGAGCAAATTGCCAGGCCGTGCACGCGAAGCTTGGGGCCTGTCCCAGATTGAAGGTTGGAGTTATCAGCAGATCGCCGATCATCTAAATGTGTCACGCAATACGGTGTACAACGACATCAAGATGGTCATTGGGCATCTTCGTGATGTGCTTACTCGTTTGGAAAGAGGCTGAACTTTGACAAATCCTCACCACAGAGCTGGCAGTTGTTCACATTGGCTTAACGCGCACCGTGTCTCCCAGTGTCGCCGCATGAATTTTTGTGACAGGGGGCGTGGTCGGCCGTCTCACCTATACGAGCACTCGCCTCGTAAACTTGGGGACGGTCTGAATGGCGCGTAAAAGATTAAAAACAGGTGCCGGGGCGGCAGACTCTACCGAGAGCTCGGTGGATGCGGCGCTCGAATGGTTCATGCGCTTGCAGGAGGATCACTCGTCAGAAACTTTGAAGGCTTTCGAGTCCTGGGAGAAGGCTGATCCGGCGAACGGCCGGGCCTATGGTGACCTTGTTCGGATGACATCGATGCCTTCCCTACACAAGGCGACGGCCGGGGATCGAAGTCGCCGGATCAGTACTGTGCCTATTACGTGCAAACCCCGGCTTTCGAGGTGGAAAATCGGAAGCACGGTTGCTGCCAGCTTGCTCGCCGGCATTTTCTGGTTCCAGTTCCCGACGATCATGGTTCAATGGCGTGCCGATTACATGTCAGAAGCCGGTCAGCGGCAGACAGTCACTCTTCCGGATGGCTCGACCGTACTTCTCAATACGTTGTCGGCGATTGCGATCGATTTCGCGGATGGCAGGCGTCGCGTCAGCCTGCTCGACGGCGAGGCTTTCTTCGACGTGAAGCACGACCCGGCCCATCCGTTTGTAGTTACCGCTCACTTTTCCGCCTTGGAGGTGAAGGGGACAGCGTTTGGTGTTGCTGTCTCCAAACAGCAGGACACAGTCGTGTTAGAGCGTGGCCAAGTCGAAGTGACCGGCACGAAAGCTAGGACCAGCAAAGCCAAGCTCGAGCCTGGCCAGATGGTAATTGCAACGGTAAACGGCCTGTCCGGCATCAGCTCGGTCGATCCGGCGCAATCGTTGGCGTGGAGGGACGGCCGCCTCGTGTTTCATGACCGTCCGTTTTCCGGGGCCTTGTCAGACCTCAAGCGCTATTACGACGGGCAGATCGTTGTCGCGACAAACCGCTTTGCCGATACCCTCGTGAGCGGCAACTATCGCATCGACGATCCAGACGCTGCGATCCGCACCTTTGCCATGTCTGTGGGCGCCGAGATCACCCACCTGCCCGGTCGAATTCTGATCTTGCGTTAAAAACTCAACTTTATTTGTGACGGCGCCCAAGCCGAACGTCTCATGTATGAGGGCGCGGTTTTCACGCGGGGTGTAGACCGCTCTCAAGGTTTGAGTTTGAGGGAATTCGATATGGTATTCCGAGGGGTTGGGGACGTGAGTGGGATGTCTGATATACGTCGGGTGTTTGCAACATCACGACTGACCATGGTCTTGCTGAGCTCAACAATGTTGAGCTTCGGGGCCGCTGATCTCATTTCCGGCGCCCCGGCTCAAGCTCAACAGGCCGAAGCAAATGTCAGCTTCTCTATCCCCTCGCAGGCCCTCTCGTCAGCCGTTGATGCCTTCAGCCGGGCAACCGGGTGGCAGATCGGCTATTCGTCCGCAGTTGCCCGCGCGATCGTCACGAGGCCAGTGACGGGCGCGATGCCGCCCTCGCAAGCCCTACAGGTCATGCTGTCGGGCACGAACGTTCGCGTTCGCATCACCGGTCCGAGAAGTGCCGCCTTGCTTGCTACAGCGGAATTGCAGGGTGTGAACCTGCCTGCAGACGACGCTACTGTTCTCGAACCCATTGTGGTTCAGGCGGGTGCCACGACGGAGGGATCAGGCTCATACACGACGTCTGAGGCGACGATCGGCAAGGGTGAACAGGAGATCCGTCGTATTCCCCAGGCCGTTTCGGTGGTCACGCGCAAGCAGATGGACGATCGGAATGTCGCGACTATCGATGACGCGCTTGAAGAGGCCCCCGGCATTTCGCTCTATGACAGCCCCATGGGATCGAGATACGTCTACTCCCGTGGTTCAGCCGTCGACACGATGCAATATGATGGTGTTGCCCGCAGCACTTATTACGCGCAAGCAAACAGTTTTAGCGAAGACATGGCAGCATTCGATCGCGTCGAGGTTTTGCGGGGCGCGGCCGGCTTGCTCCAGGGAGCGGGAAATCCAGGTGCCGCGGTCAACATGGTGAGAAAGCGCCCGCTCGAAACGCAACAGCTTTCGGCTTCCCAGGATATCGGCTCGTTCCAGAACTATCGAACCGAAGTCGATGCGACCGGCCCTTTGAACGCGGCAGGATCATTGCGCGGCCGTATCGTTGGTTCATTCAACGACCGCGAGTACTTCACGGATATCGCGAAAAGCCGTAACGTTTTCTTTTATGGGATTCTTGAAGCCGACATAACAGATAACACGACAGTGGCATTCGGAGGGAGCTACAAACACCGGACGTCGACCCCCTGCTTCACGGGACTGCCGCACTATAGTGATGGATCCGATCTCAGACTTCCTCGCGACACTTGCCTCGGCCAGAGCTGGAACTACTGGGACACCGATCAGCTATCGCTGTTTGCAGACGTCACCCATGACATCAATGAGAACTGGAAGTGGAAGACCTCCGCCGATTACTGGCGCGAGCAGCATGACGTGAAATACGAGTACTCCATTGGTGCCATCAACCCGACGACCCTTGCCGGCTCTTCTATGCTGGCGAGCCTGTTTGACATGGAAACATCAAACGTGGCGTTCGACAGTTATCTGGATGGAAATGTGGATCTGTTTGGCCGTACCCACGAAGTCATTCTGGGGGGCAGCCTCAGCAGACTGGTGAGCGATAACGATTTCGCCGTCGCACCCCTGGGAATTGCCCAGAACGTCTTTGATCCCATTTCTATTCCCGAAGTCGATGACAATTTTATCATCGCCAATCAGATTAATGGTGGCGACACGCGAAATACAATCGAGCAGCAGGCACTCTACGGTATGACACGGCTTAGCCTTTCAGACCCGCTGACCGTTATTCTGGGTGGTCGCTTGAGCTGGTACAAGCACCGGTCGGTCAGTCGGGACCGCAGCGTGCAGTCCTCGTCTTATCAGGAGAATGGTGTTTTCACTCCTTACGCCGGTATTGTCTATGATCTCGACGACGACTGGTCGATTTATGCGAGCTACACGGATATTTTCCAGCCACAGACGAACGTCGATGCCTCGGGAGAGACGCTCGAGCCAATCCTTGGCAATAACTACGAAATCGGGATCAAGGGCGAGGTCCTTGACGGGCGGGTCAATACGTCAGTTTCGCTGTTCCGTGGTACCACAAAAAATCGTGCCATTTTCGATGATGACAACTATCCATGTGCTTCTTCTCCTACTGGCGAATGCTATTCTGCAGGAGGAAAAGTTCAAAGCGAAGGAGTTGAGCTCGAAGTAAGCGGAGAGTTGTTCTCTGGTTTCCAAGCAGCTGCATCCTACACATACACACACAGGACGTTGCTCGAGGGCGAGGAAGACTACTCTTTTAACCGGACTTTTACACCAGACCATTTGATCAAGATTTGGGGAGACTACAGTTTCACGGAGCAGTTCGAGGGTTTGACAGTGGGAGGAGGCGTCCGCTTCCAGTCGGAGACAAGCCGAACGGTCGGAATCACCAAGGTTACCCAGGAACCGTTTGCCGTCGTTAGTGCCCGGGTGGGTTACAAGTTTAACGAAAACGTCCAGGCGGCTCTAAGTGTCGATAACCTCTTTGACAAGCGGTACTACCAGACAGTGGGAGCGCCAGGCTGGGGCAGCATGTACGGTGACCCTCGCACATTCACCTTCAGCCTCAAAACTAAATTCTGAGGCTGTAACCATGGAAGCAAAGAAAGCCGCTGGGCTTAAACGGCGGAATTTCATTATGGCAACTCTCGGAGCGACGATTACGTCTGGGCAGACTGCTTCTGCCACGTCTTCTCGCCAAGATTTTCCTGTTTCCGTTTCGCATGCATTCGGCACGACGATCATTCCTAAACCGCCTCAGCGCATCGTCACGTTGGGCTGGGGTGGAGAGGATGCCTTGCTGGCTCTCGGCGTAACTCCCGTCGCGATGCCGAGGTACGGCCAGTTTGCGGACGGCGTCCTGCCATGGGTCGCGGATAAAATCGGTAAGACCAGACCTAGGCTGATGAACCAGGGGCTGATCGACTATGAGGTGCTGGCTCTGCTTAAACCTGACCTCATTCTGGCGGTTCGCACGAACATCAATGCTCAGGCATGGCACCGCCTCCAACAAATTGCTCCGACGGTCGCCTATCGATCCGGCCCCTTACAGGCAGACTGGAAGGAAATCACGGGGCTCGTAGGCGATGCAATTGGGCTCTCCGGACAAGCAAGTGATCTGATTTCAACGACCAGAGACCAATTGCAGGACCTCGCCAATTCTCATCCGCATCTCCACGGCAGGACATTCGTCTTTGGTAACTACTTCACGGCGAGCAACGCCATTGACTTCTACCTCCCGCCCGACGGGCGGGTATCATCACTTTTAGAACTCGGGCTACGAATTGCCCCAAGTGTCTTGCCGTTCGTGTCTTCGAAGAGACTGAAGATCGGCGCCAGCATCAGTCTGGAGTTGTTGGATACCATAGAGGCAGATCTTTTGATCTTATGGTTCCCACCGGGCGCGCGGCGTGAGCTCGAAGGGAATTCGCTATTCAGGCGATTTTCCCCAGTCGTGGAGGGCAGGTTTGTCCCGCTCGATGATCCACTGGCGACATGGGTCGCGTGCAATCCGAGTGTTCTATCGATACCCTATGGATTTCCCCAATTTGCCAGCCAGCTGGAAGATGCTGCAAGACTTCGGCGAGGAGACGGTCAATGAGTATCGAACCGATGAGGGCAACTGTCGTCTCGCGCGTCTCTTTAAGCCCGTCGATGATCCGTGTCGTGCTTGGCGGGGGTGAGTTACAACATTTCGAGAGCAGCAGCGTGCCTGATGAATTCATCTGGTTATCGTTTACAAAACCCGACGGAACAATGAGCGGGCGATATTACACCGTTCGTCAGTGGAACAAGGATGCTCGCCATTTGACTGTCGATTTCGTCAAGCACGAATCTGGTATCGGCACCGAGTGGGCCCAGCAAGCATCTGTCGGCGATTCAATCGAGATCTACTTGCCGCGCTCACGCTTCGATCCTCCGGCGCAGGGAAGTATCCTTCTCGTCGGCGATTATAGTGCACTTCCCGCCATCGCGCGCATTGTCGAAGAATTGCCGCTCGGCCGAACCCTTATCGCGCATGTCGAAATCCCCGAAGTTGCGGACCGCATCGATCTTGGGATGAGAGAAAATATCGCCATCCACTGGCATGAGACATTTGGCAAAGGTGACAAGCGTACACGGCTTTCCGAGATTGCCCGGATGGCGACGCTTCCAGACCAGTTGGGCTATGTGTGGATTGCAGGCGAAGCCAAGGTGGTGGCCGAATGCCGCCGCCATTTCCGTAATACGTGTGGGATTGCCAAGGAGAGCATCACCGCTGTCGGGTATTGGGTCGAGGGGCAGGCGAGAGGATGAGGTCTGGTGTGCCACCCTCTACCGCCAGCTATCGCTCCGCGCAGACATTACGTCTCATCGGCCACTGCTCGCTTGGCGCAATACTGATTGCAGCTACTTGTGCGGTGAGCCTTGTCGTTGGACCGCGCTACATCCCGGTCGAATCCGTGCTTCGAATATTTTATGCAGGCGATATTACTACCTTTGACGACATCATCCTGCACGATTCCCGGATCCCTCGAACGCTGCTGGGTTTGATATGTGGCGCAGCGCTTGGGGTGGCTGGCGCGTTGATGCAGGCGGCGACCCGCAACCCTCTCGCCGATCCTGGCCTCCTCGGGGTCAACGCCGGTGCGGCATTCTTCATGACGCTGGCGGCAGGAGTGCTTGGATGGCACTCTATCGACGCATACATATGGGCCGCCTTCGCTGGCGCCGTGGTTGTCTCAATTGTCGTCTACGGCCTGGCGGGCGCGGGAGAGGCTGGCAGATCTTCCGGCGCGTCTCCGGTCAGGCTCGTCATTGCGGGCGTCGCAATGTCGGCAGTGCTCGCCGGTATCAGCTCGTCAATTACTCTCATCGATCCTCAGGCATTCGATGCGATGCGCACGTGGGCTGTCGGCTCGCTCGGCGGGCGTGACATGCATGTGGTGGCAACGGTCTCGCCTTTTATTGCTGTTGGTCTTGTGATCGCTGCCATCGTCTCACTGTCTCTCAACGTCATTGCCCTCGGTGAGGATCTTGCTCGATCGGTCGGTGCCAATATCAAGGTAACCTACGCTCTTGCGGTCATTTCGGTGACGTTGCTCACCGGGGCGGCAACCGCTGCAATCGGCCCGGTCGGCTTCGTTGGCTTGATGGTCCCACATACCGTGCGATGGCTGGTTGGTCCCGACCAGCGCAAGATCATCGCTGTCACCATGGTTGTCTCTCCAATCCTTCTCCTTGCTGCCGACATCGCTGGCAGGTTGCTGCTATATCCTGGCGAGCTCGAAGCGGGAATAATCACGGCATTCGTCGGCGCACCGGTGCTCATTTTGCTGTCGCGACGTAAGGCAGCGAGCGGACTATGAGCAGCACAGCACAGAACTTGGTCGATTTCGGCCGATCTATCCTGAGAGTTCGACTGGTCACAGGGCAGATCTCGACACGCTTAGACGCATTCAGCTTTCTGATAGCGAGCGTGTTGGCGGTCACGGCATTACTCTTGGGTGTAATATCTCTGATGAACGGGTCTTACCCCATCCCGCTTGCGAATGTGCTGAGCGCGCTTTTGGGCCAAGGCGATGAAACAATCAGAATGATTGTATTGGAATGGCGCTTGCCGCGTGTTGCCCTTGCGTTGCTGCTTGGTGCAGCACTTGGGATCAGTGGAGCGATTTTCCAGTCGCTGACGCGCAATCCGCTTGGTAGTCCCGACATTATCGGCTTTTCGTCCGGCTCCTACACAGGTGCTTTGGTTGTCATCGCACTTACGTCCGGCGGATATTATCAGACAGCCATCGGCGCGCTCGTCGGCGGCATCGTGACAGCTGGTGCCGTCTATCTTTTTGCCCGTCGCAAGGGCATGCAAAGCTTTCGTCTCATTATCGTTGGAATTGGTGTTTCCGCGATGCTCGGTGCCGTCAATACATGGATCATCCGTGAAGCCGACTTGCAAGTGGCCATGGCAGCAGCAGTGTGGGGAGCTGGTTCCTTGAACGGCCTTGGCGTTGAACAAGTCCTGCTCGTCTCAATTTGCCTTTGTGTTATCGTGCCGCTCACCTTCCTCATGTCGCGCCCCATGCGACAGCTAGAGATGGGTGACGATATTGCGAAGGCATCTGGTGTCACGACGGACTTGGCAAGGCTGGGGTTGATGGTGCTCGGCGTGGCACTCACGGCTGTTGTCTCAGCCGCGGCGGGACCAATCGCTTTCATTGCGCTAGCAGCACCTCAGATCGCACGAAGGTTGACCAAGTCGTCCACCACCGGACTGATGACCTCCGGCTTAACCGGAGCAGTGTTGTTGTTGGCCGCCGATTGGATGGCCCAGCACGCCTTCGGCGTCCAGCTACCGGTCGGAACGATGACCGTCAGCATTGGTGGCCTCTATTTTCTCTGGTTGCTCGTTAGGGAAGGCCGTAAATGAACGCGCATGAGGTCTTAAAGGGCCGTCTGCATGCAGACGGCGTAACGCTGAATTACGAGAACCGCACAGTTGCGCGTCATCTCTCGTTGTCGATCGCTGATGGCTCATTCACGGCGATAGTCGGTCCTAATGCATGTGGTAAGTCCACGCTGCTGCGGGCGCTCTCGCGGCTCCTGATGCCGACTAAGGGACAGGTTATCCTGGATGGGAAGGCTCTCGATCGTTACCCGGCAAGGGACGCCGCGCGTGTCCTTGGTCTTCTTCCGCAATCTGCGAGCGCCCCGGAAGGTATTACGGTCGCTGATCTGGTCGCGCGCGGGCGCTATGCCCACCAATCATTTTTTCGGCAATGGTCGAGAACTGATGAAAATGCCGTCAGCAGCGCAATGAAAGCCACCCTGACTAATGGTCTGTCCGGCCGGCAGGTCGATGAACTCTCCGGCGGTCAGCGTCAGCGGGTCTGGATCGCGATGGTTTTGGCACAGGAAACCCCGATTCTTCTTCTCGACGAGCCAACGACTTTCCTTGACATCGCTCATCAGATCGAAGTTCTGGACCTATTGGCAGGCCTTAATGCTACGGGTCGCACCATTGTCACGGTCCTGCACGATCTCAACCAGGCATGTCGGTATGCCTCTCATATCGTATTCATGAAGGAAGGAGCGATCATTAAAGAAGGGCGGCCGGCGGATATCGTTTCTGCTGAGCTAGTAGAGGCTGTTTTCGGCCTTCCCTGTCTGGTCGTTCCCGACCCTGTAACGCTTTCTCCCATGATCGTGCCGAAGAGACGCAGTCTCTAGTCAACACCATTTGTCGTCAACGACTAAGCTGTTGAGGTCAGTGCCATGGTGGCCGGTCGAGGGTTGAAATTCAAGGTGAAGAGATTGACGTGCCCCCTGGGTACAACGGCCGACACAAACGGGAGGTGCCGTGCCCTTCTGGCACGATTTGCATCCAGATGGTGGTCGAGCAGACGGGATGGTCCGTCGAGCTTGTATCGAGTGCCGTAACTCTGCACCTTTAGTCGCCGCAGTTGTCGTCGCAAACCTTCCTCGGCTATATCGGCTTGCGGGCGCAGTCACCTTCACCGGCGCGATTCTTCTCGCAATCGGCGTCGTCGTAAGTCTGTGGCGGATCAGCCGTGGCAGCTGTTTGCCGCTGGTCATGCTGATTAATTCTAGCGAGTTCGCGCAGACCGTCGTCACCGTCGGCATCTCCATGGTCTTCCACATACCGATTCGCTCGGGCAATTGTCAGACGGAGCATTGCCAGACTACGAGATGCGCCCGACGGCTCCGTCGCCCGCTGAGACCCTGACGATCTCTGGATCTAGTCCTCACTCTGCAATGGGTCACGAACCAAAACGACGGCATCACCCTTCTCACGAGACACTCTGTCGATCTCCCGGAAACCCAATCGGTCGGCAAGGCGCAGAGATGGGAAATTCTCTAAGGCGATGAGGCATGCGGTACGTTGCTTATGCTCACTTTCGAACCAGGCTTGCGCTGCCTGCGCTGCCTCCCGCGCGTAGCCTCGCCCATGAAACTCGCTTCGCAAAGTCCCCGACATCTCGATGTTGGTGTCTGCTCGTCCGAGTTGCCTTTCGAAAATAGCATGGCCAACCTTTCCAACATAATCACCGGTATTGCGTTCAACGATTGAGAAAAGCCCGAACTGCATCAATTGCCAGTGGCCAACGTCGCGCAGAAGTCGCGTCCAGATCTCGGCACGACTGAGCTTCCCTATGTGCCGGGAAACAGGACCCTCCTCGAACATCTCCACGATAGGCTGGAAATCGGAGTGAGTTGGCAGGCGAAGAAAAAGGCGGGGTGTTTCTATCATGTTTCACGATCTTTGTTCGACGCGACTAGACATTATGACTGCTCAGGAGTCTTGGCCCAGCCTTACCCCGTCTGCCCCAGGTTGCGCCTCCGTGCAAGTCGCCATCGCTCGCTTTAGCCGAAGACTGACAATTTCGTTTCGAGTGATCTTCTTCGCCATGCCGCGCTCTGCCGCGTCATCGAGGAGCCGTTTTTTTATAAGGGTGCTATCGTGATCGCGACTGAAGGAAACGGAAAAGACGCCTTCATCGGTGTTCTTAATGAGGTGATTACAGAGCGGAAATGATAAGCGAACGCCTTAAGCCTCCCGCAATGACTTCAATCTAGAATTAGCGAATGAGAATAAGCACGATCACGAATTGGGCATACGGTGTCACGGTCGTTTTGACAGCGCTGTCTGGAGCCGCGTTCATCATGTCTTCCCGTTGTCGTTTGGCACTTAAACGGGTTCTTCCTCAATTTCTGTGATTCAGCGGCATCATTCTCGCCCTCATCAGTTCCGGGCCGGCGCGACCGTACATTGCTCGCTTCAGTACCTTGAGGCGGTTGATCTGACCTTCGGCTTGAGCGTTGCTCCAGGGGAGTTCGATTGCATTTTTTACGGCATCAATATCACGGCGCAGAACGCTGGCGAAACGCATGATTGCCGTGAGCTCGGTGTCGACGGCATCGTCGATCCATTCATCCAGTGCCTGCGAGCTTGTTCCGCGCAAGATGCCGTTGAATCGCATGGCCAAGCCGCGCATGATAGCGAACGCTCGAGAGCCCTGCTTCAATGCGTTGACCTTTCTGGCCTGAAGATCTGTCAGCAGGGCGCGCGGTTTTGTGCACAAAGCTGCGGCCACCACGGAGGAAATAATATGGTCCGTATCAGGATCGCGGACGGGTTCTGAAACATCCATCTCCGGAGGCGGCTCATCGAGATGAATGTTCTCGGCCTCGCGCCACACCTTCAACAGCCGCTCCAGATTGGAGCGGCTGCCGGTATAACCGCGGTTCTTGATGTCGTAAAACAGATGGCGCCCAACCCGATTTCCATCTTTCCAGCATTCAGCCAGGAAAGCTTCAAAATAGAGTGGCGATGTCTTATTCAGCGCTGCCCGGTTTCTGTCTCGAGGTGCGCTGGAAGTAAGCCAATTCGCGATGCTGCGACGCTCATATCCGGTCCGCCTTGCGATCTCGCTGTAGGTGAGGCCCTGCTGCCGCAAAGCTTGAAGCATCTCGAATATCTCCTGACGAGATTGCCTGTGCGCCAAGCGGGCACGGCGTTGTTGTGACCTCGCGCTGGCGATAGCATCTTCGGAGAGTATCGGCCTAACATGGGCGTGACCATAAACGCTGATCTGCTCCTTGATTGCCTCCCTCAGATTTTGAACCAGATGAAAACGGTCAGCTACTTGGCGGGCCTGAGGCGCGCCCTCTCGCGCTGCCTGAGCATACAAACCACAGCGATCTCGGCTCACGACCTCGATCGTTGGATGCTCTTGCAACCAAGATCTTGCGCTCTCGACGCTGCGGTCTTCCAAAACATCGACAACCGAATGACGCTCAAGATCGACCATAATCGTCCCATACCGCGAGGAATGCCGCCAACTCCAATCATCAATGCCCACAACCCGAATAGTGTCTTTTTGTATGGACGCCGGATTACCGCGCTTCAATTGCCGCAAGATCGTGTCGTCGCTAACCGGCATGCCGAGCCGATGCATCAGGTTTTCTCCCGGACGACCGCCCATCTTGTGGCCAACCAAGCCCACAATCTCAGCCATCCGCCCAGTTCGTCGCATATAAGCTGCAGCAATCTCGGGCAATCTGTCGGTGAAGGTTCGTCGCCCGCATTTCCGGTACCTACACTGCCACCGGTTCAGTGCGAGTCTGATTTCCACAGATTGACCTTGCACAGGCAGGTCCTGCAGACGGCGGTGGTGCCAGCCGTGCCGATGCTGACTCCTCGTTCCACAGTCCGGGCAGATCCCGACCGGTTTCGCAGCAGCGGAAACAACCCAGTTCTCTTCATTTTGAAGGGCGATACCCAGAATTTTGACCCCTGGGCCGGGTAACCATTTTAATTGCGTTCGCATCCCCGCAGATAACGGTCGAGGCGCTAACACCTTGTTAACCACAGAATTTGAGGAAGAACCCTCAAAGCCTAGACGTCGGGAGTGGCAGCTGGCATCCGCGTGACACTTGGCCTGAATGGCGACTGCGTATTTCGCCATTCAGGATTGATCTCTAGGCGGTCAATCGGTCTTTACCGTGGCTGCCGAATAGTTTGCCGGAAGCCAGAGGAAGTGCCCGTCTTTGGCCACGACATGGCCGAGGCCTGGGAAGGAAATATGCGCCGCGCCGATCCAGTAGCCTTCACGCGCCGCATCCGCATAGATCTTCGTCCGCTCGGCGCTTGCCTCAGCCGGATCACTGTCATAGGCGACGGTGACGGCCGGATCGGGAAACTGCACTGGCGCCACATGCACTACATCGCCCCATAGAAGCAGCTTCTGTCCTTCGCTTTCGACCGCAAAGAAACTGTGGCCCGGCGTATGGCCGGGGCTCGCAATGGCACGGATACCGGGCTCGAGCGGCTGGTCATAGCTGAATGCCTTGAAGCGTCCCGCCTTGATATAGGGGGCGAGCGATTGCTGGTCGCCATCGAACATGGATTTTAGCAGGGCCGGCGCGGCCTTTTCCCGTTCGGTGCTGAGCCAGTAATCGGCATCCGTCTGGCTGACCCGGATGGTTGCATTGGGGAAGGCGATCTTTCCGTTCGGCGCGATGCCGCCGACATGATCGGCATGGAGATGGGTGAGGAGGACCTCATCGACCTGTTCGGGCGCGTAACCCGCGGCACGGAGGTTCTCGACCAGATGGCCGCAGCAATCGCCATAGAGACTTCCCGCACCGCTATCGATCAGGATGAGCTTCGAGCCCGTATTGATCAGAAAGGCGTTGATCGATCCCTCGACGGGAGCTGCGAGTTTCTCCTCCGCCAGACGCGCATCGGCCTCGCCCGGGCTTGCCTCATCCAGCGGAATGGCGGCGTCGGCACCCGACAGCCTTTTGGTCAGGACCTTGTGGACCGGGAAGGGATGGGTGCCATCGGACAGTGCGGTGACCTCGAACTTGCCGAGTGCCAACCGGTAATAGCCAGGAGCCTGGGTGCCGACCATGGGCGCCTTGGCAAGGCTTTGTCCGGCAAGGAGCGAGAGGCCCAGACCGGCAATGGCTGAGAGACGTAACAGGCGGCGAGGGGATAGCGCCCACTTGGCGCTGGATCCGGGCTGATCGGGTGAGGACTGGTCGAGGGAGGTCGAATAGACAGCGTTGCGCATGGCTAACCTTCTTTTTGAGCATCGAGGATTATTAGCCGCCCCATGCGGGGCGGCTTGGAGAAACCGGCCGGGATGAGAGAGGTAGCCGATCTCAGGCGTGATTTCGTCGCGAGGCCGAGAGGTCTATCCGCCGTCTCAGTTCGACGAAAAGCAGGGTCAGCACGGCAAGGACTGCGATGACGGCAATCCCCGTATCGATCGCAACATGCAGGCCAATCCCGGTCGCTATTTTGCCAAGAGACAGGGCAAGAACGGCCTGCGCCAGATAGGCGACGAGGAACAGGGCCGAAAGCGTGGCACCGCGATGGGTCACCGGCGCTTCCTCCGTGATGAGCGAAAGTCCCCCGAGCAGCAGAAGGCTATAGGCTGCGCCGCCCGCGAGCTGCGACAGGATGTAGAGCACCAGCGACTGTTCCTGCGAGGCAAGCGCAAGCGATGCAACTGAGACGAAGGACAGGATCACAGAAAGGCGCAGGACCCAGACATAGGACATTTTCCGGGCCACCATGGTGGCGAGGAATATTGCCGCTGCGAAAACGGCGATCGTGCCGCCATTCACCAGCGCATTCGACGAGGCGATCACATCCTTGGCCACCTGCGCGCCAAGGGAAAGCGTCATGGCCCCCAGCACATAGGACGTAGTGACTGCGACCGTGGCGGTGAGGAAGGTCAACAGCATGCCAGCCGGTATCGACGGTTTTGCCGGGCGCCAGCGACCGGTCGCGTGCCTGACGGTAAAGTTCGGCAGGCGCCATGTCGCATAGATCATAGCAAGAAGCACGATCGTCAGCACCGCGAAGTTTAACCGCGTCGGCAAGGGCGCGTATTCGATAAGTGCTCCGCCCACCAATGCCGCAACCATCATGCCGATCGCCTGGGCGGCGGCAGTGGTGGCGCCGGCAGCGCCTGCTTTGCCGGCCGGGCTGAATTCGACGACAGCTGCAGCCGAGGGGCCAGCCGAGAGCCCCACACCGATCCCCATGAAGGCCCGCCCGACCAGAACCCCGGTCACATCCGGCGCGAATGTGAAGAGGAGCGAGCCAATCGCCGAGCCCGACAGGCCGAGAAGCATTGCCTCCCGCCTGCCGATAAAATCGGAAAGATTGCCGAACAGGACGAGCGTTGCCACGACGAAGACCGGATAGACGGCGAAGATCGCCGTCGTGGTAAAGGTCGACAGGTGCCATTCCTGCGCATAGAGCGGATAGGTCAGGACCGGTGCGGCACTGGTCCATATCGTATGCGCCACCACGGCTGCGGCGGTGTAGAAGCTCGCGCGCTGGCCAAGAACCCGTCTGCTCATGACACGGCCTCTGCAATCGCTCTGAAGCGGTAAGCCTCGCCGCCCCGTTCGATGCCGCCAATGCCGGGATAGGCCCAGTGGAAGCCCAGGAGTTTGGCATTCTCGTCGGCGGCATGCTTAAGCAGACGCTTGCGGCTTTCGCGGGCGCCATCCCGGTCCATGTCGAATCCGAAGCTCCAGTCGGGATGTTCGAATGCCACGACTTCGTTGGCGATCGCATCAGCCGTCACGATCAATGGCCTGTCGCCGGAAAGAGTGAAGGACAGATGGCCGGCGGTATGACCGGGCGTCGCGACGGCACTTAGGCCGGGTACGATCTCGTCGCCATCCTCAATGAGGGTGATGCGGTCGGAAAGGGCATTGAGCTCGTGCCTGGCACCCTCCACGAATGGCTGAGCTTCTGCCGGTAGGGCGTCGGCTTCCGGCCCCGTCCAGAAATCCCATTCGCGGCGTCCGATGACGTGGCGGGCATTCATGAACCGCAGGCTGCCGTCCTCACGGGTGACGCCCCAGATATGATCGGGATGGGCATGCGAGAGCACGACAATCGTTACCTCTTCAGGGTCGACGCCGACCCGACGGAGATTGGCTTCGAGCTGCCCCTCGCTCGGTTGGAAGCGGGAACCGGCGCCGACATCGATGAGGATGATTTCCTGGCCATTGACGATCAGCGGAATGTTCGATTGGGCATTCGCCGAATTGTCTGCCCCACCTAGTCTTGCAATCACCGAGGCCCGCTCTTCAGTGTCGGCTTCGGGTGCAAAAATTTCGCCGGGAAGAGCGATCGGGCCGTCTGAAAGAATGGTGATATCGAATTGACCGTGGCGAAAGCTGTGGAAGTTCGTGATCTCGTTCATCTCTTCGCTCCTTGTTGGGATGACGAATAAATGCGCGATCGCAGACGACGGCGAAACTTATGAGTTCGGACTTCCGATGTTCAGTTTTGAACGGGTGCCGTACCGAAAGAAAGGCGTTTTCGGCAAGACGCGAAGACCGTCAGCTGGCGAGGTGATGGATTGTCATCTCGACGAAGGCGCGAAGGCGGCCCAGTTGCTTGAGATCGCGGTGGTAGCCCATCCAGACATCACGTCCGGGCGGGTCTTCGCCGATATCGAGCCGCACGAGTTCGGCCTGCCTGTCGCCGACCGGTCGCGGCAGGACGCAGATGCCAACACCGGCAGCACTCATGCGGGCCTGAACATTGCGGTTGTTGGAGCGCAATGCCACACGCGCCTTCGGGAAGAGATCCCTGAGCCAGGCAACGTCGTCGAAGGTTCCAAGGGAGCCATCCATCGTCACCAGCCCGAAACCTTCACCGTCTCCCAGTTTCGGTTCGCCCTTTCCATTGGCGACATAGACGCCGTAGGGCATGGCGATCAACCGCCTTTGGATTATGTCGGCCTCGGTAAATTCGCGGATCCGGAAGGCGACATCCGCCTCCCGCTGGGCAAGGCTCAGAAACTTGGTGCCGGTGAGAAGTTCGAGATCGACCCGCGGGTGAGCACTGGTGAACTCGGCAATGACCGGTGGCAGAAGCCATGCGCCGAACCAGTCCGGCGACGTTACCCGCAGTGTGCCACGCATGCCGGTTTCCTTGCCGGTCAACGTCCGGTCCAGCGCCATTGCAGCTTCCTCCATCTGCTCGGCAGCCGCCATCGCGCTAATACCTTCCTCGGTCAGGATAAAGCCGTCGGCTGTCTTCTGGAACAGGATCTGTCCCGTCGCATCCTCCAGCGCCCGCAAGCGGCGCCCGACCGTCGGGTGGCTTAAATGAAGCGCTCGCGCCGCGCCGCCAAGCGTTCCATGGCGCGCAACCGCGAGAAAAATCCTGATGTCACTCCACTCCATAAACATTCTTTCTATTGAGCTTGATCGTTGAGGTCAGAGCCATCTCTGGCGCCGTTGCACCCCATCATTTCATCTTGGGTGTAGAATGACTTGATCGATTAAACTTCTCGAGCAGTGTGGAAAAGTGCGTCATCTCCTGCGCGCTCCAGTCGGCGAGACGCGCGAAGAAAGCCTCGCCTTTGATCGTGTTCGATCTCTCGAGGTTCTGACGACCCTGTCTGGAAAGTTCAAAAATTGTTCCTCGTCCGTCACTCGGATCTGTTCGCGACGTAACAAGGCCATTCTCGCTGAGCGATTTGGTCAATCGACTGACCGCGCTTTTATCCATATCCAGAATGCTCGCGAGCTCACCTGTCTTGCAGCCACCATGCCGATCGATAGTCAATGCTATCTGATAAGCGGCAGGCTGAAGGTCAGGGTGGAACTCTGCTGCACATGCCGTGATGAGCGCCCGATGGCCGGTAACCAAGGCCTGGATCTCCGCTCCTATTGCGAGGTGTAGGTTCGAACGCTCATCTTTTTCCACGCACCGCTCCCACTCAATCGTTGACCTAAGTCAACTAAGCCCGTTAGTTGACCTTTATCAACTAACCTGTGAGAGCATGAATGGCAATTCGCCCCCAGATCATGATGACCGGTGCCACCGACGGCATTGGTCAGTTGGCCGCAATAAATCTTGCCAAGAGGGGAGCTGACCTGATCCTTACAGCGAGAAACCGGGACAAGGCCGCGGCCACAAAAGCCATGATCGCTGCGGCCGCTCCCCAAGCCAAGGTGCATTTCCACTATCTCGACCTTTCGGATCTTACGATGGTGGCGACAGCTGGCCGCGCCATCGGACAAGAGCATCCGCGCATTGATGTACTCGTTCATAATGCTGGACTTCACGGGTTCAAACAGCGTGTCACGCCGGACGGCTTTGCGGAAATGATTGCCGTGAATTATCTGGCGCCGTGGATTTTGACCTACATTCTTCGCGAAACCCTGGTTCGTTCAGCACCGGCAAGAATCATCACTGTTGGGTCCGAGGCATCTCGCCAAAGCGGCGGGTTGGACCTCAATTCTCACCTGCAGAACGTATCGCCGTTTACGGCGACCGGGTCTTCGAAGATTTATGGCCGAAGCAAACTGTTGGACATCATGTTTTCTTTGGAACTCGCGCGACAGTTGGAGGGGACTGGTGTCGTCGTGAACTGTCTGTGTCCAGGCTTCAATGTGACTGGCCTGGGTCGCGAACTGTGGTTTGCAAAGCCGCTCGCCAAGGCGCTGAACTGGTTAAATATTGGAAGACCTGAACGAGGAGCTCAGGGCATAGAGAGGCTTGCGATGGATCGTGCCTTTGCTGATTTGACCGGTCTTTACGTGTCTGGTCCAGCTCTGAAAACTACCCTTCCCGTCGCGCCCGCAGACGATGACGACACTCGACGGCGACTGTGGCAGCAGACGGAGGTTCTGCTGGCCGGCTGGCTGAAGTAGAAATCTTATCGATAAGCTGGATGCTTAGCGGATCTGAGGCGTTGGTCGTTGGTTCGACTCCCTTCAAGAGCATGAGAATAATGAGCGGAAGAGTATTGGAATGTTGCAGCATATTTTCGTAACGTCGCGAATTGTGGGTTTGCGGTGTTTTCATCCGGTCGAAGCCGCCGGCTTGTGGACAGCGAGTTGGTCGCGAGTGTCTGTGCGGCAACAAACAAGGTGGGACTCATCTCATCCTTGTTGCGCGCGATAGCGTTTCAGAAATCTGCCGATCCATCCAAATTCGCTTCGTTAATGCTTACAAGTGTTGATAGGGGCCAGAACAAGAGGAGTGCGAAATCGTACGCCAAGGGCGAACTGAATGAGAACTTATGCGACCCTCCGTCGTCCGGCTGGCAGACGCAGCGATCGAAATCCGTTCGGCATTCGATGTTCAGCATCCCAAGTGAAGATGCCGGTACCCTCGCCCTACAAGGGACATGCGGTATTCGCCAGCAGTTTTCAATGTTGTACTAGCTTGCCGCCTTCACTGTCGGCCGGACGACGATATTCTCAGTATTAGCGCGATGTTAAAAGGTCCAGCTCAATAGTTGAGACTATGAAGACGGTAGTTTTGAGAGAGGTAAATGGCGCCGGCATCCGATACGTCCGCGAGGTGTGCCGGTGGCTCTCTTAGCCTCGGCATAATCCCTATATTTTCCATAGCTTACTTTTCCGCCCTTGCGACAAGCGTGTTCGATCTAGCAGATGGTAGGAATTTTCTGGGGGACGTTGATGACCATATGCGCGAGATGCAGATATATGGTCTACTCTTAGGCGAAAGCAGTTGGTGGGATCTTACCCTGCCACACATAATGATGCCGGAGACCTATGTTTCTCCATGGTCGCGTCTCGTTGACCTACCTTATGTGGTGGTGACCGCAGTTTTCAGTCCTTTTGTTGGGTGGCAAAAGGGGATGCATTGGGCGTTCAATGTGTGGCCGCAGGTCATGCTCGCAGCATTCTGCTTGCAGTCGTCGTTTATTTACCGGCGACTTGGCGTACCGGTATCTGTTCTGGGTTTCCTCACTGTGGCAAGTGCAACGGTCGGCGCATTGTTGGCATTATGGGAATTCACCCCTGGTCGGATCGATCATCACAACGCGCAACTGATTGCGTTAATGATGATTTTCAACGGCCTTGCCCGGTGGGACAAGATCGGTGGGCGACTGATTGGCGTAGGCAGCTTGCTTTCCGTGACCATTGCTCTGGAGGGACTGCCGTTTATTGTCATCGGCTTTGCTGGTCTGATCGGCACCTTGATCCTTCGCGTACGTGACGCCGATCTCGTGGTCAAACAGGCCGCTGCAATCATAACATTGTTCTCGTTGCCGACCGGCTTAACTACAATCGGACCTACCGGTCTCGCGGCGACCCAATGCGACACCTATTCGGCCCCTTATATTTTTCTGATGACAGGTTTCGGTGCTACGTTATGGGGAACGTCAACGTTTTTGTTTCATGCTCGGCAGTCAGTGCAGCTCGTAGTGATGGCAGTAGCCGGGCTTGCGGTACTTAGCTGTTACGTTCTGATTTTCCCCCAGTGTATGGCCGGTCCATACTGGATGATAGACTCAATTTCCAAGGCCTACTGGTTCGATCGGCTTGCACAGGAGCAAACCGCCTTGTATTTCATCGAGCAAGGCCAATGGGGAATTTTTATCTCACTTATCCTTTTTGGGTCTATCTTAACGCTCGCGACAGCATCGCTTCTCGAATTTCGCCGGCATGCAGTGGCTGGCCTAGCGATCATGCTTACGCTAGCCTGGGTTAGCCTTATCCTTACTTTGCTGCTGAACCGCTATGTCCGCTTTGCCTTTGCTTTCTCCCCGGTACTCATGCCAATGGCGATGCAATATCTGGCGCTTAGGAAGTCAACATTGCTACGTCCTTTCCTCTGGAAAAGTGCCTGGTTATGTATCATCGCTTACGTTGGTGCCGCGAGTTGGCTGATCGCAGAGAAGCCTGTTAGGGCTCCGTTTTACGACGCTGCGGACTTTATGGCTTCCGACAGCTGCAAGAACGGCAATTTTTCAATCCTTACCCGAGTGCCGCCTGGTCGGATAGCAGCCTCGAATGCGCTGGGCCTCTCATTGTTGGATGCCCTTCCGCACGGTTTTTCCGTGGCCGCCGTCCCTTTCCATCGCGCATCACCAGGAATGCGCCGGATGTTCGAAGCTTTCCTATCATCCGATCCAAGAGTACGTCGCGAAGCGCTCGCACCATTCAATTATCTGGCCGCGTGCCGCTTCCCGATCAAGACGGATGTTGGAACTGCACCACTCTATGATGCTCTTGCTGCAGGTCAGGACTGGCCGGGCTTGATCCGCCTCACGGATAGCTCGTCCAACCCGTTCCAACTTTTCCTGATCGACCACGCTGCATTGCGTTAGGTAACTTGGCGGCACCGCAAATAGGCGCAGGAATTCGTCACATTAGATGGGGGCCAATTGAGGAGCCAACTGAAATGCATTCCCTGCACCTGATTTGTCATGCAGGTTGGCGGGTGTGAGTTTAGACGGGCAACTCTCCATAAAAAGCATTCAGGCCTTACCGGTGCGCCTCTTCAGCCTGCGGATTGCAGCCACTACTGTCGAGAACTGCGTCCGCGCAACCCAAACGATCCTCGCCCTCGCCCAAGTGCAGTTGCTCTTGTTGGTGACTGTTTGTCGAGATTGACCGTATTAGTAATCCCGTTGCCAATCTTATCTGGCCTCACAATAGCCCAGAATGAGGTTGCGGCAAAGACCACGGGCGTGAGACTTGTTGTCGGCTGTCGGCTCGATCTTTCCGACTTCATGTCTATCCTGGTCTACCCAACCGACCGTCCAGCCTATTCGAGACTGACTCGTCTGCTTTCGCTCGGCAAGAGCCGGGGAGGCAAGGGCAAGTGCATCCTCGATCTGTCGGACCTGGAAGCCTATAGCGCTGGCCTGATTGCCATCCTTGTGCCGGATGAGGCCGACGAGACCACTTCAGGTCAGCTCAGGAAGGTCGCTGCGGTCTTCGGCGACAGGGCCTACGTTTCGCTGTGCTTGCGCCGTCGCCCGAATGATCGCCTCCGGCTTCACAATCTTTCGAACATGGCGGCGAGACATAAGGTCAAAACGGTCGTCACCAACGACGTGTTGTTTCATGATCCAAGCCGCCGACAGTTGCAGGACATCGTCACCTGCATCCGCAACCGGACGACCATCGACGGCGTCGGCTTCGACCGCGAGCGGCATGCCGATCGCTTTTTGAAGGCGCCGGAGGAAATGCACCGGCTGTTCTCGGAGTATCCCGAGGCGTTGGCACGAACGCGTGAAATCGTCGACCGCTGTCGTTTCGACATGAGCGAGCTGCAGTGCCAGTATCCCGAGGAAGCGCTGGTTCCAGGGCTCGACGCGCAGCAGTCGCTGACCAAATTTGCTTGGAGGGCGCCTCTAACCGATACCCCGAGGGGATCCCGGACAAGGTCCGCAAAGCAATCCTGCATGAGCTCGAGCTCATCCGGGTGATGAAATACGCACCATACTTCCTGACCGTCTACAGCATCGTCCGGTTTGCCCGGTCGCAAGGCATCCTCTGCCAGGGGCGGGGGTCGGCGGCCAACTCGGCCGTCTGCTACTGCCTCGGCATCACCAGCATCAACCCGGAAACGGGCGACCTGCTGTTCGAGCGTTTCGTTTCGATGGAACGCGACGAGCCTCCGGATATCGACGTCGATTTCGAGCACGCCCGCCGCGAGGAGGTCATCCAGTGGATATACGAGACCTACGGCCGCTCCCGCTCCGCCCTCTGTTCCACCGTCACCCGCTACCGCGCCAAGGGCGCGCTGCGTGATGTCGGTAAAGCCTTGGGACTGCCGGAAGATCTGATTACTCAGCTTTCGTCTGGTGTCTGGGGCTGGTCGGAAGGTGTCGGCGAAAAGCAGCTCAAGGACAACAACATGAACACGGCGGACTACCGCCTGAAGCTGGCGCTGGACCTTTCGGCCCAGCTGATGGGCGCGCCCCGCCATCTCGGCCAGCATCCGGGGGGAATTGTCCTGACCCAGGACCGGCTCGACGATCTGGTGCCGATCGAACCGGCGACCATGAAAGACCGTCAGGTGGTGGAATGGGACAAGGACGATATCGAGGCGCTGAAGTTTATGAAGGTCGACGTGCTGGCACTCGGCATGCTGACCTGCATGGCGAAATCGTTCGAGCTGCTGCGCGACCACAAGAACATCCCCATGGGTCTGTCCGACGTCGAGCAGGAGGACGCGGCCACCTATGCGATGATCCGCAAGGCCGATACGCTCGGCACGTTCCAGATCGAAAGCTGCGCTCAGATGGCGATGTTGCCACGCCTGAAGCCTCGGACGTTTTACGACCTCGTCGTGCAGGTGGCCATCGTTCGGCCCGGACCCATTCAGGGGGACATGGTGCATCCGTATCTGAGGCGGCGAGAGGGCAAGGAGAAGGTCGAGTACCCGACGCCCGAGCTCGAATCCGTTCTGGGAAAAACGCTCGGCGTCCCGTTATTTCAGGAGAGCGCGATGAAGGTCGCGATGACCTGCGCAGGTTTCACCGCCGGCGAGGCCGACCAGCTCAGGCGCGCGATGGCGACGTTCAAGTTCACGGGCGGGGTGTCGAAGTTCAAGGACAGGCTGGTCGAGGGCATGGTCAAGAACGACTACACACGCGAATTCGCCGAGAAGACGTTTGCACAGCTCGAAGGCTTCGGAAGTTACGGTTTTCCAGAGAAACATGCTGCTAGTTTTGCGCTGATCGCCTATGCGAGCTCGTGTGTGAAATGCCACCACCCCGACGTCTTTTGCGCTGCCTTGCTCAATAGCCAGCCGATGGGGTTATACAGTGTTGCGCAGATCGTCCAGGATGCCAGAAACCACGGCGTCGAAGTCCGGCCGGTTTGCGTCAACCGCTCGCGCTGGGACTGCACGATGGAGCGGATTGGCAATTCAGACCGCTTTGCTGTCAGGCTTGGCATGCGCGTCGTGAAGGGACTGTACACCAATGATGCCGCCCGGATCATCTTGGCGCGTGCCGAAAAGCCATTCGCAACGGCGGATGATATGTGGCGGCGCTCCGGTGTGTCTCCGCAGTCGCTAGTAAAGCTGGCCGAAGCGGATGCTTTTCTACCGTCGCTGCAACTGGAACGGCGGCAAGCGCTCTGGGATATTAAGGCGCTCCGGGACGAACCGCTGGAACTCTGGGCGGCCGCCGCCGAGCGCGAAGCCAAGGTGATCGCTGAAATGCAGGAGCCTGATGTGGCGCTGAAGGCGATGACCGAGGGCAGGGAGGTCGTCGAGGACTACTCGCATACCGGTCTTACCCTGCGAGCGCACCCGGTTTCGTTTCTCCGAAAGGATCTCGACCGCAAGGGCATCGTCACCTGCGCCGAGGCGATGGGACAACGCAACGGGAGATGGCTTTGGACGGCGGGCCTGGTTCTCGTGCGACAGCGGCCCGGATCGGCCAAGGGCGTGATGTTCCTCACCCTGGAGGACGAGAGCGGTATCGTCAACGCGGTCGTATGGCCATCGCTGTTTGAACGACAGCGGCGGGTCCTGATGACCGCGAGCATGATGGCGATCAACGAGCGCATCCAGCGGGATGGCGAGGTCGTTCATCTGGTCGCGCAGCGGCTGTTCGATTTCTCGACCGATCTGGCGAGCGTCGGAAACCGGGACGGTGGCCTCGGCGACTTCCCACTTCTCCATGGTCGCGGCGACCAGGTCAAGCACGGAGGAGGACCGGATCCACGGGATAATCCCAAGCCCGCTGTGCAAACCCGGGACATCTATATTCCTGATCTCCACATCGATAATTTGAAAATCAAATCCAGAAACTTCCACTGAGGAGATCCGTGTGTCACGCCTGTTTGCAATCACCAAAAGCCTGGAGGAGATTGTCGCCCATTTTGCGGTCGACATGGCGCCGGCGCTTGAGGTTCCGAGCGAAACTGTCGAAGGCACCCCCGGACTGATCGTGTTGGAGAAGGATGGACTGCGGCTGCTGAAGTCGATTCCGTGGGGCTTCCCGCGGCAGACACGCGACATGCGACGGGAAGGTGAGCCCCCGAGCCGCATAGGCCTCGTTGCAGATCTGACCAATCCGCTTTGGGATCGCATCGTCGTTCATCCCAGATATCGCTGCCTGATTCCCCTGACACACTTTGCAAACCCCGACGGTGTAAAAGGGGCAAAAACCCGATCGTGGTTTTCGTTGAACCGCCAACCCCTGATGGCCTGGGCGGGGTTCTGCAAGAACACCCCCGACTTCGGCCCCGTGTTCGCCGGCATGACCATGACCGCCAATGAGAAGATCAGGCCGTTCAACGACCGGATGCCAGTCCTGCTCAAGCCAGAAGAATACGACCGCTGGCTTCACGGTTCGATTGAGGACGTCATCGCATTCCAGTTTCGCGAGCCACCATCATCCGACGATTTTGAAATCCTGCATAGTCGTGACCGCTGGCAGAGCGGGGTGTCCCCTGCCAAGGCTTCACCCCGTAGGGACAACATGCTTATGTAATCAAGGTCACGCGCTCGGTTCCAGTCGAAAGGTCTGCAGAATGTGCAACTTATACACCGTCCGTTTGTCCGCTGCGGAAGTGGCCGCGCACTTCCGCGTGCCGAACCCGATGCAGTCGAACGCGCCGGAGGAAGTCTATCCGGGCACGCCCGGTATGGTCGTCACGGAAAGTGAAGGTGTTCGCGAGCTCCGCTCAATGGTCTGGGGTTTTCCGCTCCGCCTGAAGGGGATGAAGCCGGAAGCCAAGCCAAAGCCGGTCAACAACATCGCTGACCTTGCGAAAGGCATGTGGATCGGCCTGGCCAGAAAACCGCAGTGGCGATGCTTGATCCCGGTCACGCATTTTGCCGAAGCCGAGGGCGAGAAAGGCAGGATGACCCGGACGTGGTTCTCCCTGAAGGACCAGCCGATCTTCGCCTGGGCGGGCCTCTGGCGGATGAGCGATGAGTGGGGTCCGGTCTATTCCGGTGTGATGACCGATGCCAACGAAGCGATCCAACCCGTACACAACCGCATGCCCGTCTTGTTGCATGCTGACGAATACGAGCAATGGCTTGATGGCAGCTTCGATGATGCGCTCGCATTCCAGAAGCGGACATTTCCGCCCGAACTCGTGACGATGGAGCGGACGAACGAGCTGTGGGCCAAGAAAAAGGCTGCGCCCGAGGCGCCTCTGCTGCTGTGACGACGAAAGGGTCCTAGAGGCTTGTAAACCAATCGGCATAGGGCGTGTTCTTCGCCATGTGCCGATTAAAGTCGGGTGCACCATCGTCCCACCAGGGTGCTCCGCGCTCGCCGAGAGCAACCTTCGCTCGCTCGACCAGCGTCCGAGCCGCCTTGATGGCCTGCGGATTTCCCTTCGCGTCTCGAACGGCACGTCTTGCTGACATCAGTTCCTTGACCAGCTTTTCTCGCGTAACATCGTCGAGTGCCGGATTGCTTTTGCGCCACAGCCTCCCACGCACCACGAAATATCGCCCATCCGGCGTTCGCGGATATGAGGGGCTGTCTTGTGCCTTGATCATAGAAGTGTCCGCTGGGCAGGTTCGAGCGGCTCCGGCCCCTTGCGCTCTCCACGCCGGGTCAACTCCGTCTCGGCACTGAAACGGACGTCGATATCGCGATCCCGCGCGAAGTCTTCAAGCGCTTGATCAGAGATCCGATCCCAGCCTTTGCCGCGGTCCGGGCCGGCGGGAACGCGGGGCAGTAGACCCGGTTCGCGGCTCCAGGCCAGGAGTTGGTTTAGAGATGTCGCATTCAACAAGTCGCGGAGATGATGCGCCGTGACGTAGGCGTCTGGCATGGCGCGGTGGGCCGGCAGCCCGATCTCATGTACGAGACCCTCCGGCATGCGCTGGTAGCGCAGCATCTGGTTGGAAAAGCGCGGCAATTCGGGCCAGACTCGCAGCGCAGACTTCCAGGTGCAGATCCAGGGTGTGCCGCCGGTAAAGCGAGGCGTGCAATAACGCTGTTCGAAACCGGCGCGGTGCGCCGCAAGCGCATCGAGGCGGCCGGGCGGCCGGAGCACGCTTGCGGCGATTTCCTTCCAGAATGGTGCGTCAGCAACCTGGCGATCAAGAATATTATGCACGGCAATCGTATCCGACGTCATCGGCCGTCCGGGATTGACCAGCAGTGCTCCACGCTCCTCGGTAACACGCCACAAGCCGTCGTCACCAAGAACGACATCCTGCCAACCTATTTCGCAGACATCGTTCGGGCCATTGCCGCCGGTCTCAAGATCAATGACGCGAACTCTGGGTGAATGGCTTTCGGAAATCCTGATCGATCCTCTAGTTGTTCTCGGTTACAAAGCCAGATCGAGCTGCGGTTGTTCCTCGTCATGTTCTGTCTGATCGTTGGTCAGTGAGGAGAGCGTCACGCCAAGCAGGCGGACCGGGCGCTTGAACGGATAGACGGTGGCAAGCAGCGTCGATGCCGCCTCCATGATCTCAGGAATGCCCCTGACAGGAAACGTGCCCGTCCTGCTTCGTGTTGCCTGTGTGAAGTCCGAATACTCGATTTTCACGGTTACCGTCTTGCCCATCGCACCGCCGGCACCATGAGCCAGGATGATCGTGGTCTTTGCTTTATCCGGACCTGCAACCAGAAATCGATGCGTCATGGCAAGCCTACCGATTTTTCTTCATGGGGCCTCATCGATCCGTCGCTGCATCGCGACGTCAGTCATCGCATGTTGCTGATCAAGCAGATATCGTTCGACATCGCCGCCGCATGCTTCCTTGATCTCAGCAGTTGTAAAGCCCTCGGACTGGCCGCTCTCGACCAAGACCTTTGCCTGATCGCGAAACTCCGCCTTGTTCTCATAAAACCCCGGTGAATTGATGATCTCCTGGATGCGATCATCCAACCAGTCGTTGATTTCGGCCATCCCAATACTCCTTACATCGAATGGGATCTGGCGCGGATGAGCGTCATGGCAAGCGGGCAGACGCTTTAATCTGGTGGGAGACCGACCCTTTAATAGTGCTCGGGTGGAAGCACTGGCGATTGGAGGCAGGGAAAGCAAGTGTGACATTGGTCACCGTCGTCGCTGATCAGCCTTTCGCAGCCCATCGCGGCGATCCTCCGCAATCGAGCGAAGGTAATCCCCGCGCCATGCTTGCGAACAAGGATCTTTCGCTCGAGTTCGTCTGAGCGCTTACACAAGCGGCATTCCACGGCGATGACAGGCATTTTTACCTGTCGAAGCGTTGCAATTCGCCTAGATTGCCCACTATGTCGAAGGCAAAATCACCATCTGACCTACAAACTGCAAAATCAACGTTGAACGCGACAGACGCCCGGATTCTTGACGCACTCGATAGCGATGCCCGCCTATCTATGAGCGAGCTTGCCCGCCTTGTTGGCATGTCCGCGCCGAGCGTGTCAGAGCGCGTTCGCCGACTTGAGGCCGCTGGCATAACCAATCAACGGCAAATTGCCAGGCGAGCAAAGCGGCGCCGAACACCCGGCGCGAGACGCAGTTCGTGAAGATATCCGATCAGTGTCTCTCTGCTGAAAGGCGAATACCATTCGAGCATGGTTTGCCGCCCGACACTGATCTCCTCACGTCAGCGGAAAAGCTCGCAGGCATCCATTTCGGCAGTGCGGCCAATACTCCTTGCGATGCACCCGCAAATATTCTCGCCACGCAGCAGCGTGCCATCAACGTCAAAGGCTATCAGCCTGGGAGGGGGAATGTTCTTCTCCTGTAGTGTATGTCGCAGAAATCCCGACATTTGCCCCGAGTTTATAGCTAACTGTTGCAGCGCCCGAAATTCAGGAATTTCGCGACGAAAGCCAAGCGATCACGTCTGAAGCATTTCTATCAGGTGGAAAAACCGGGTAAAAAACATGCCGTATCTGCCCGGCCTCTATAATCAGGGTTAGCCGCTTGAGCAGTGTCATCCCCCCTGCCGTAAACAAAGGAAGGTTAAGCGCATCAGCTAGAAGCAAAGCGCTGTCCGACAGCAGTGGAAACGGTAGATGAAGACGATTGGCGGCCTTTTTCTGGTATTCGGTATCTTGAGTTGAAAGACCGAACAGCCGTTCAACGCCGAGAGCTTTCAACTCCGCGAAATGGTCACGAAATGCACATGACTGTGGTGTGCAGCCTCGCGCGCCGGGAATTGCGTCCCACCCCTCAATGGCTCCGCCACTGGCCGGACTGGTGCGGGGATAGGCATAGATGACCGTCAGGCCGCCTTGGGAAAGATCAACGCTCGCTCCGTCCGTGGCGGACAATGTTATGCTGGGAAGACGCATGCCGATCAGGTGTGCAGCTTCTCCATCGTCTTCAGGAGCCGCCAAATTTTCGATGCCCATCATAATTACCTACATCGTCGCAACCACTTCGTGCTCGACACTAACCCGTCTTTTGCAAAAATAAACGCGCCTTATCTCGGCTGCATTTCATCCGCATATTCACCCTGTCCCGCCAAAGCATCAATCTCGCTGACGATGAGCGCCGGTAGAGGTCCGAATGCGAGAGCGCCGGCAATCCCCTCGATCTGTGCAACCGTACGCGCCCCCGGCACAGGTATATTGCGGTCCGATTTGGCCCAAAGCCAGCCAAGCGCGCCTTGAACGAGGGAGCGGCCATCGGTTTGGAGCAACTCTCTGACGCTGTCGAGCTTCTTTAGGAAGCGAGGATTGGGCCGACCACCTTCAAAATACGACGTCACTGTGTTTCCGGCTGCACGAATGTCCGTGGGCGAGATTTGCGAGTCCGCGCCATATTTCCCCGTCAGCAATCCCATCCCAAGCGGTGACCGAATAAGGGAAAAGAGGTCGTTTTCTCGAACAGTCGCCTGCATCAGCGGGGCGTCGAGCAAAATGTTCATCGCGTGCTCAACGGCCACGAAATCTTTTCGGCCAGCCACAGCCTTCACGCTTCTCGGCAGGTCCGTGCTCCAGCCATACGCCCTGATCTTGCCCGCATCTAAAGCCTGCCCCATCGCTTCGAAGATCGGTTCTGCTGTGGACACGGGAAGGTCGTTCAGATGCAGCAACAGGATATCGATCCGGTCCCGGTTGAGTCGGGAAAGGCAGTGCTCTATCGCCGGTAAGACTGCGGCCGGGGCAGTGTCCTCGCCCAACAACAGCTTGTTATCCTCATCAATCGCTATCCCGATCTTCGTAACTATCAGTGCGTCGGGAGAGCCCTTCAGGGCTTTCGCCAGGAGACGTTCGGCATGGCCTGCGCCATAGACAGCAGCCGTGTCGAACAATCGAATGCCGCTTGCCAGCGCGGCATGGATTGTTCGGATCGATTCCGCGTCGTCGGAATTGGCATAGCCCAGCGTTCCGCAGTTCCCGAAGCCCGGTCCGCCAAACATCGGGCCTCCAATCGGCCAGCATCCCATCCCCAGAGGGGCAACTTCTCTTTCGAGTAGTTTCATTGTCAGCTCCTTCTTCACTTCGTCTCAAGAATCACTGCGGATCGCTGTTACGTCGATGAAATATCTTGTAATGATCGTTTCATGGATGAAACGAACTTTGATTGGGATGATCTCCGGCTATTCCTCGCGGTGGGACGCGAGGGCGGCTTAGGGCCAGCATCGGAATCGACAGGAAAAAGCCCGCCTACGTTAGGACGGCGCATGCTTGCCCTTGAAAGGCGACTAGGGTTGGAGCTTTTCGAACGTCTGCCGAGAGGCTACGAGCTGACAGACCAAGGCCGCGATTTGCTCAACAAGGTCACGGCCATTGAAAACCGGATCGCTCCCCTCACTGATGCCGAGAAGCTTCGCCGCCCTGTCGTGAAGGTGTCGGCAGGGCAATGGGTAACGGACCTTCTCTGCAAGAAGGCCGCCGATCTGGTCGGCGGCACCTCAGTTTTGTTACGATTCATTGCCGCCGATCATGTCCTCGACATCGGGAGGCGGGAGGCGGTTATAGGTATAAGAAATCGTCGTCCTGATCAGATTGGTCTCGCAGGTCGGCGTATAGGTCGGGTGCAGTTCGCAGTTTATGCGGTTGATAGCCATGTCGTGACGTGGGCTCGCGTGATCGGCACAACCCCTTCCGCACGCTGGCTCGGCGAGAAGATTGGCGGCAGTCCCGCGATCGAGGTTACGAACTCGCGCAACGCGCTCGACCTTGCTTTGGCGGGCGCAGCGCGCGCCGTGCTGCCTACATTCGTCGGAGATGTCCAAAAAGGCTTGCAACAGGTAGCACCTCCAATCGAGGTGCTGGAGCACGAACAATGGCTGGTTACACACGACGAAGATAGGTCTCTGCCCGAGGTCCGGCATATGATCGAACGTATCTATGCGGTGCTACGAGCTGCTGCTAAGTGAAATCTCCGATGTCGGGAAACTCCCGAGTTCTATCCGACATGTTGGCCAGACATTTGCGGGGTTGTCAAAATTAGGATTTTCGCGACGCCTCTCTCATGTCTCTGAAACGCCAAGAGAGACATTACTGGTGTCGCAGAACCCCTATTCTGCAGCGTCTCAAAGCCAGTAAAAGAACTCTCGCTTTAAACGCGAGTGTTGCGACGATGCGAGAAAAGGATGGTAGATGACGCGACAGCGTGAAATTCAGAACATCGCATCGGCCGCAAGACGATTTATTGAGCCCATATGGAACCATTGGCATCAATCGCGAGGCCGCCCTGTGCCGCATCCCGCATCGAGATTTACATGCGGTAGAACCAGCTTGTTTTTACGGGATGTGCTGAGGCATGAGGGGCATCCTGCTGAATGGACAAGCGGGACCCCATATGCCGGAGTCAGCGGCGCACCTGATACCCCATGTGGCTTCTATTCTGGAACACGATGGGAAGGCCACGCTTGGGTTTGTTCTGGAGAAACAATAATTGACATCACCGCAGACCAATTCGGCGGAGATCGTGTTTTCATTACTTCGGTATTCGACGACCGCTATGTCAGCTCCAGAGATTTGGCCAACCCTGATGCCATCAAGGCACGTCGCGAGGCTGTGGCAGCACTATGGCCGGACTGGTTGGGCTTTCGTTCGAAATCCGATCTGTTGCACAAATCCTAAGTAACTGGAGCACCACGACTGAATTTCAGGGAGATCTTTGTCGCTAAAATCACGCGCAAAAGTCGGCAATCCACGATCGATTGTCGCGGCGTGTAACGACTGGTTTGGGCCGATATCGTTGAAAAACTCGACGGATTATCCGCTAGGATGCTTTCTTGGTCTTTCGGATGCTGAACTATGCTGCGATCTGCCCCGCGCCTTGGCGGGAGGGTACAGGTCGATGCCGCCCTTAGGCGGCAATGGCAC